>NZ_JBSFJX010000043.1:0-62311 GCF_053598275.1 Streptomyces sp. NPDC001156
CCGGGCTGGTGAACGTCACCTCGGCGATCTTCGCCACGGGCATGCCCTGCGCGGATAACAGCACCACCTGGGCCCGCCGCCAGGTCACCACCGAACCGGTGCCTCTGCGGATGATCCGCAGCAACCGCCGGCCTTCGTCGTCATCAACCTCCCGGACCTGCACACGTTCAGCCACCTGATCATTCTGGCCGTCCGATACCGCCTGGCGCAGCAAGCGAGCAACGCGTCATGCCAGGGCGAACGTTGATGCGGCACTAGCTACGCCGAATCGGAGGCCGGCCCGGGCAGCAGGCCCTGTGGAGGGCTTCGGGCGGTCCGGCCCGGTCACGCAGCCGATGCCAGGACGGGGGCGACGGGAACCGACGGGGCTGGCTGCTCGGCCCAGACGATCTTCCCGGTGGCGGTGAAGCGGGTTCCCCACCGCTCGGCGAGCTGGGCGACGAGAAAGATGCCGCGACCGCCTTCGTCCGTGTCCGCTGCGTAGCGCAGGTGCGGGGAAGTGCTACTGCCGTCGCTGACCTCGATCACCAGGTTGGTGTCGCGCAGAAGGCGCAGGTGGATGGGGGGTGCCGCGTAGCGGATGGCGTTGGTGACCAGCTCGCTGAGGATGAGTTCGGTGGTGAATGCCGTCTCCTCCAGGTTCCAGTCGGCCAGTTTCGCGAGCACCTCGGTGCGCAGGGCGGGCACCGCGGCGGGAATGGCCGGAATGTCCCATTCGGCGATACGGTCACGGGGAAACGCGCGGGTGCGGGCGACCAGGAGAGCGGCGTCATCGACTGAACGGGCGGGTAGCACCGCCTTCAGGATCCTCTCGCACGTCTTTTCCGGGTCGAGCCCCGCGCCGGAGAGCGTGTCGCACAGCAGCTTCAGGCCGGTCCCGATGTCGCGGTACCGGTTGTGGATGAGCCCGTCGGTGTAGAACACGAGCTGCGTGTCCTCCGGCAGCCGTCGCTCGACGGCCTGAAAGCGCAGGCCGCCCAGACCGAGCGGGGGTCCTTCGGGGAGATCGAGAATCTCCACGCGGCCGTCCGGATGAACGACGGCAGGCGGAAAATGACCGGCCCTTGCCATCGTGCAGCTACGGGAGACCGGGTCGTAGATCGCATACAGGCACGTAGCCGCGACGTTCACATCCTGACTGACGCTCGCCTCCGCATCCATCTGATTAACCAGATCGTCAAGGCGGGCCACCAGCTCGTCGGGCGGCAGGTCAAGGGTGGAGAAATTGAGGACCGCGGTGCGCAGCCGACCCATGGTGACCGCGGAGTGCAGGCCGTGGCCGACCACGTCCCCGACGACCAGGGCGGTGCGGAAGCCTGGGAGGGGGATCACGTCGAACCAGTCCCCGCCGACCTCGGCCTCGGCGGGCACGTAGCGGCACGCCGGCCGGACGGCGCTGGTGTCCGGCAGCACCCGGGGCAGCAGGCTGCGTTGCAGCGTGGTGGCGATGGCGTGCTCGCGGGTGTAGCGGCGAGCCAGCTGAGAGACCGCAAGGCCGACGACGAGCAGCAGCCCGGCGGTGATTATGTCGTCCGCGTTGTTGAAGCGGGTGAAGCTTTCGTACGGGGTGGTGAAGAAGAAGACGTACCACACGGCGGCGGACAGGGCCGCGAGGGCCGCGGCCCAGCGGTAGCTGAGGGCAGCCACTGCCACGACGACCAACATCAGGATCAGAGCCACGTTGGTCTGGGGCAGGGTGGCTCGGACGGGTGCCAGGAGCACACACACGACGAGCGGGACTGCCACTGCCGCAAGGAGCGCGGTCAGCCCCTTCACGAGGCCACGAGGCATGCCACACCTCCCTTCCCTCCGGTGTAGCAGGGCTCACGTGGGGCGGCCAGTCGATGCGGTTCTGGGCCGGAACTCGGGTCGAGGTCCTCGATGGCGCCCACGACCCAGCGGAGAAGCGTGGGCATGCCACTTTGACCAGCTCCTGTCGCCGGAGACAAAAGCCGCGCTTGTCAAGATCGCGTGCGGCGGCTGACACCAGCAAGCGTGAACAGCAGCGGTCGACGCCGGACCTCCCCGGACGATCGACCGGGGCGTAGGAACGGTTGGTCGACGTCGACGGTCCCCGGTGATCGACCTGATAAGGATGAAGCCACAGCTGAAAACTTTTCAGCCGTCCACCGTCGAGGCCACAGCGGCTACGATCTCGCCCACATCAACGGGGAGGAGAGATCTTCGTGGCTATGGGAGCAGCAGGGCTGCCCGGCAGAGAGTGGATGATCAAGGACGCGAAGGGCCGGAAGTACAGCTACGACTCGGAAGAAGAAGCGTTCGAGGAACTGCCCGAGTACGGGGAGGGCGCCACTGTGTGGACCCGCGAGTTCTATCGAGTTCTGTTCGTGACCAAGTCGATCGACGGCTGGAAGCAAGTCCCCGAACCCCGCGGATAGCATGCCCCTCGCGTGCCCGATCGACCGGGAACTGACGAGGAACAGCTCGGCCACAGAAGCCGCAGGTCACAGGCAGGACACCCCTACTTCCGCCTCGAAGCGGCTGTCGCAGGTTCGAATCCTGCCAGGGCACTACATCTGACCAGCGCGTTCACCCGGACGGGGTGGGCGCGCTGATCATCGTGGCCATGGCATTGACCATAAATAGGTTCCGCAGTTGTGGCGAACACGCGATCCAGGCGCCGTCGGCGCGGCAGCGTCTCCCCACGGGGACGGGCTCCAGGCGCGGGGCGTAACCGACCCACTCACCCCCCACTACGAGGACGACTCTCCGCCTTGCGGTGCACCGCACCAGCCGCCTCGGGGCCCGCCCTCAGAGCGGGCCCCGAGGCGATTTGACGACGCGCTCGGCGTCCCGGCGCGAGGCCTGCACGCGCCGGTGCCGCTGATTGCCGACCGCTTCCAATGCGCCATCGGTCCCCCCTTGTACGTGCTTCTCCCACGCCACGTATGACTTCACCATCCCCGCACCTTGGCACGCCTGCCCGTCGCGTGCCCGACCGGGCGGCGATGAGCGGGAACCCACGGGGAACCAGAGGTGCCGGCACCGCTTCTCACAGGTCAGCAACGTCGCAACTGAGGAAGCAACCGCGTACGGCGCCTTTTAACCGGTACTCCAGGTTGTGACCGCACAGGGAATCAGTCGTGGTCTTCCCGTCCGATCAGGGTCGTGGCGTTCCGGTCGCCCGCGGCTGCTCGGTGCCGCAGTGCCGACACTTGGTAGCAGCGGCCGGCAGGTCCTCGGACAGACAGGCCGGGCACGTCTTGACGGGCCCCGGCTCTCCGAAGACCACCGCACCGCGCCGCGCCGCGCCGAATAATGCTTGTACGGTACGACGATGAGGAAGTAGACGACGGCCATGAAGATGATGAAGTAGATGACTGCCGAGATGAAAGAACCGATATCGAGGTACGTGGTCTTGTTGCCCGCTTTGCCGAGTTGCCATCCCAATCCGACTGAACGGCTGCCCTGAGCACGCGCAATGATGGGATTAATGACAAAATCGGTGAACGCCTTGATCAAGGTGCTGAAAGCCAATGCGACAATGAGGCCTACGGCTACGACGATGACGTCGCCGCGCATCAGGAAGTTCTTGAAACCCTTGAGCATTCCCGGCTCCTCGCGATAGGACCCCCGAGCGGGGCAGGGCAGCACGCTACATTCTTCGGCATGCCTTGAGCGTTACGGCGCGGACGCAGGAGGCACTCTTCCCTCGGCCGCCGAAATTCACCGGCGACCGGCACGCCAATTGGACGAATGATCACAACCGGCCAGCCGGGACAGAGGTGGCCTGCGCAGCCTGGCCTACCAGTCGGTGGAGGCCGCCGGCCTGCAGTGAGGACGCCTAACCGGGCTCGTCCTCGAGGGTGAGGACCTCATAGACGCCAGCCAGGCCGCCCAGCGGATCAGCCTCGATCGAGCATGCGAGGCCCGCCTGGTCGCTGAAGAGACCATGGATCACATCCGCGCCACATACGGACCAGACGCGGTTGGCCCGGCCGCCACCTCTCACCGCGCCTTCTGACCCGTTGCAACCCGCGCATGAACACGAGTTCTGTGCTGCTTGACGCCCGAAAGCTGAGAGCTGGGCTGGCCTCCCCGGCGAGAAGGGTTGCCGCACAGCGGGCACACGGCGGGCGTATGACGTGACAGGGCAACGAGCACGGCGATCTAGCAGGTCTTGAAGCGTAGGGCTCCGTGATCCGCAAGGTCGCCGCGCTCGGCTCACATGAGCCACGCACTCGCGATCTACATCATCAAACCGCGCGAACGGGCCTCTCCCCGGGGCTCTGGGATCAACAGCCCCGCATCATTTTGCTTAGACCTAGAACCAGTTGATGCTCTGCCAGGAACCGTTGACGTACTTCTGGTATCCCTCCTGAGTTACGTCGAACGTGGAACCGCACTGGGCGGTGCTGTAACCGGCAGAAGAAAGGACGTTGCCGTAAACCTTCCCCGCTCCCGAGTTGACCCGCGAAAGGCAGTTGGCGACGGCGCGGACCTTCTGCCCACACTTCGGAGCCTCTCAGTAGATCTTGGCGCCGTTGCTCACGCTTTCCTTTACATGTCGAGGTTCCCGGCCGGGAGGGTCAGCCGCCGCCCGGTACCTCGGGAGGATCACCGGCCGCTTCAACGAGTGGATCCTCAGCCGCCCGGAGACTCTCACCGAGCCCGAACAGCGCCGGCTCAAGGCCGTCCGCACGCATTGCCCCGAACTCGATCCCCTCACCCGGCAGGTCCGCTCCTTCGCGGCGATGCTCACCGAGCGCCACGGCGAACGCTGCCGCGGCATGCTCGCCCCCGGTCGGCAGCGCCCGCACTCTTCCCACTCCACAAGAAGTCTACAGCTGTAGACTTACGGGAGAGAGACTTCGTATCACCGCAGAGTGCGGCGTGCGAAGCGGGTCCATGAGAGGGAAATACGAGATGAATCTCAACCTGACCGGTAAGCGCGCGCTCGTCACAGGTTCGAGCGCGGGGCTCGGCGAGGCCACTACGAAGCTGCTGGCGGCCGAGGGGGCCGCGATCGTGGTCCACGGCCGGGACAGGGACCGCACGGAGAAGGTCGCGCGGGAGATCCGCGAAGCCGGCGGCACGGCCGGCACGGTCGTCGGTGACCTCGCCGACGACCGTGCCGCCGCCGACGTCGCCCGGGCCGCCACTGCGGACGGCCCCGTCGACATCCTCGTCAACCACGCCGGCTTCTACCGGCACCTGTCCTGGGCCGAAGCCACCCCCGACGAGTGGCGCGACACCTACAACGTCAACGTCGTCTCAGGCGTCCGCATGATCCAGCACCTGGTCCCCGCCATGCGCGAACGCGGCTGGGGTCGTGTCGTCACCATCGGCGGCGGACTCGCCTCCCAGCCGATGAACACCCACCCCCAGTACAACGCCACCCTGGCCGCCCGGCACAACCTCGCCGTCTCCCTCGCCCGCGACCTCAAGGGCACCGGTGTCACATCGAACATCGTCTCCCCCGGAGCGATCCTCGTCGAAGCCACCAAGGACCTCGTCACCAGCATCGGGCCCGCCCGCGGCTGGGGCCGGACCTGGGACGAGATCCAGCCCAACGCCGTCCAGGCCCTCATCCCCAACGACCAGGAACGCTTCGGCGCACCCGATGAGATCGCCGCAGCCGTCGCCTACCTCTGCAGCGACTACGCCCAGTACGTCAGCGGAGCCACGATCCGCGTCGACGGCGGACTCATCCGCTCCGCCTTCTGAGCCAACACCCCGCCATCCCGCGTGTCGGCGACTGACGGCTACCCATCGGTGCCGTCGAGACCGGTTCCGGGCACAGAAGTGCCACCCGCCTCGCGGATGACCGGTTCAAGCATGTCGGCGAGCAGGGCGGCGAGGCGGCCCTCGTCGGCCCTGACGAGCGGGGTGGTACCGACGACGCTGCGCAGCAGCCACGTTCCGGCGACCAATGCCAGGGCGAGCTGCGCGCGGACGTCGGCGTCCGATCCGTCGAGCAACCCCGCGAGACGGGCGCCCACATGGGTTTCCACACCCTGCCGGACGATGTCCGCCGCCTCCGGATCCGGTGCCGAGCGCAGCAACAGGAGGAACGGGTCGAGCCGCTCGGCGCCGAACGCGGTGCGCTCGGCGAGCGTGTGGGCGATGGCGCCCGCCAAACCGGTGCGTTCGTCGCCGACGACGGTCGGCGGTGCGAAGGCACGATCGACGGCCTGCGCGAACAGGCCTTCCTTCGAGCCGAAGTAGCGGTTGATCATCATCGCCGTCACACCCGCCCGCTCTGCGATCTGCCGTACCCCGGCCCCGGCGTATCCGTGCTCGGTGAACTCCATGACTGCGGCGGCGAGAATCGCCTCGCGTGTCGCGGCGCCGTCGCGCTTACGGGCAGGATGTGCAGTGCTCATGGTCAGGAGCATACGGGGCGCTGATGCGCGGATTTCGGGATCACGGAGCCGCGATCGGCGCGCTGGGCCTCCCCGTCGTCGGCTCTGTGTACCGCGGCCGCACACCCGCCGATCCCGGCAGAGACCACGTCTGGGAGACGTCCTCGTTCACGCTGACCGGCCCGGACGGCCAAACCCTGGGCGTCACCGACACAGTCGTCGACATCACCGACCGCCACCGCACCCGCGAGCGCCTGGCCCTGCTCGACGAAGCCGCCGCCCGCATCGGAACGACACTCGATGTCACGCGCACGACCCAGGAACTTGCCGATGTCCTCGTCCCGCGCGTCGCCGACCTTGCGTCGATCGACCTCCTGGACGGCGTGGCGGCGGGCGAAGAGTCCCCGCCCTCAGGCCCAGGACTGGTCACGCTCCGTCTCACGGCGCGCAAGGCCTCTCGTCCCGAAATCACCGAAGGGCTCCGGCGGATCGGACAGGTCCAGGACTTCCCTGTCGGCTCGCCCCACACCCAGAGCCTCGCCGACGGGCAGCCCATGCTGCTGTCGACCATCGACCCCGAGGTCGACTGGATCCGCAACTCCCCTGACCCCAGAACCCGGAAAGTGCTGACGCACGGGACGCACTCCCTCATGGTGGTGCCCCTTCGCGCCAGGGACACGATCCTGGGAGTGGCGCATCTGTACCGCACAGCGGCCCGCCCGGACTCCTTCGAACCCGACGACCGGATTCTCGTACTGGAGTTGGTCGCTCGCGCCGCCGTCTGTGTGGACAACGCCCGCCGCTACACCGGCGAGCGCGACGCCGCCGTCACCCTCCAGCAGAGCATGCTCCCGCGCAGCGTGCCGGACCAGAGCGCGGTCCACGTCGCGCACCATTATCGGCCCGCCCGCGCACACGCCGGGGTGAGCGGCTGCTGGTTCGATGTGATACCGCTGTCCGGCGCCCGCGTGGCCCTGACCGTCGGCGACATACCCGGCACGGGCGTCGAGGCCACCGCTTGTATGGGGCAGATCTGCTCCGCCGTACGCACCCTCGCACAACTGGACCTAGCCCCCGACGAGGTGCTGGCCCGGCTCGACGACATGGTTCCGCGCCTGGTCGAACGCGAACACACCGCGGGATCCCCGCCCATCATGAAGAAGCTGGTCGGTGCCACGTGCCTGTACGCGGTCTACGACCCGGTCTCCCGCCGGTGCGTCATGGCGAGCGCCGGACACCCCGCGCCCGTGGTCGCCGATCCGGCCGACCAGGTCCGCTTCGCCGAACTGCCGTCCAACCAGCCGCTGGGCCAAGGCGACCCCGTCTTCGGAACCCCACGAAGTGGAGCTTGCCGAGGGAAGCGCCCTCGTGCTGTACACCCAAAGCCTCGTCCACGCTTGTCATGCGGACCGCACGCTGGAGGAGCGGCTCGGCGCGATCATCACGCAGTCCCGCCGTTCACCGGACGAGATCTGTCGAGCAGTTGTCGACGCGGTGACCCCTCACCTGGCGCCCCAGGACGACTTGGCGCTGCTGCTCGCCCGCACCCGCACGCTCGACGCCGAACAGGTCTTCACATGGGACGTGCCACCTGATCCCACCGCCGTCGCCGACGCCCGTTCGCTCGCCCTGCGCCGGGTCCACGAGTGGGGTCTGGAACGACCTGGCCTTCAGCACCGAACTCATCATCAGCGAACTGGTCACCAACGCCATCCGCCACGGCACCCCACCGATCCGCCTCCGGCTCATCCGCGACCGCATGCTGATCCTCGAGGTCAGCGACGCCAGCAGCACCTCACCGCACATCCGCCGGGCCGCCACCACCGACGAAGGCGGACGCGGGCTCTTCCTCGTCGCCCAGTGCTCCCACCGCTGGGGAACCCGCTACCACGCCACCGGCAAGACCATCTGGGCAGAACAATCCATGACCGACAGCCCTCTCGCCGCGTCGCACCGCGGCCCGGAGAAATTCTGAGGGTCCGGACAGCGCGCCTGCCGCTACCGACGACAACGCTGCCACCCGAACAGTCGACAGCGGTCGGGGAGGCGTGCGACCAGTCCGAGCGCACTGCCCGACAACGTCGACGGACGACGGCGGACAAGCGCGCACCGATGAATACGTGGGGCGAGAGGCACGGCCCCGCCCAGGAACCGCCGCTACCGGCCGGACTCACCGCTCTCGACAAGGGGTCTCCAGCCCGCCCGAGGCCCATCCGAGGGTGCTCCACGACGACCGGGAAGCCGCCCTTGGAGCCAATGGGTGACGGCCATCGCGTGGCGGGACGAGGCATGGGCGAGGCGGGTGAGGTGAGCGGGCGGGCAGGCGGGCGGCCAGTTAACCTGACCGGCCAGGAGCCCCCTCGACGTCGGGAGCAGCACGTGGCAAGGCTGGGAGTGTGGAAGTGGGCGGGAGAGCACGGCCGCCTGCTGCCGGCCGTCCTGCTCCTCTTCGCCGTGTCGATGGACCTCGGCACGCCACCCACCGTCAGCGCTTCGGCCCTCTACACGGCTGCGATCCTGGCGGCCGCCCCCCTGCTGTCCCTGCGCGGCACCATCCTCACCGGGGTGAGTGCGTTATTCCTCGACTGGGCCATGTTCGTCAATTTCGGCTATCGCCAGAGTGCGATCGCCTTCAGCGAGCTGAGCATGGTTGCGACAGTCACCGTGATCGCGGCCTTCCTCAATCGCCTCTTGTACCACCGGGAGATGCAGCTTCGGTCCGTACGCGACATTGCCGCCGCTGTTCAGCGTGCCGTCCTGCCGCACCCGCCGGAGAGAATCGGTCCGCTGCGCTTCGCCGCACGCTACGAGGCCGCTCAAACGGATGCGCAGATCGGCGGGGACCTCTACTCGGTGGTCGACACGCCGTTCGGCGTACGCTGCGTGATCGGCGATGTACGCGGCAAGGGGATGGGAGCCGTCAGGGCGGTCGCGGTCGGCATCGGGACTTTCCGAGAGGCAGCCCAGCAGGAACCCAGCCTGATCGGCCTCGTGGAACGGCTTGAGCGAGCCGTCGCTCTCGAGGCCCGGCAGTCGGGGAGTACGACCGAGCTCGAAGGGTTCATCACAGGCGTGTTGGCGGAATTCCCCCGGTGGGGAAAGGAAGTCCGGTTGGTCAACCGGGGACACCCGGCGCCTCTGCTGTTCCTGGGAGACACAGTGCAGTACGTCGAGCCCGGTCGGCCCAATCTGCCCCTCGGCCTGGCTGCCCTCGGTACCAACCCCGAGTGCGTCGACACGATGACGTTCCCCGAAGGGGCCAGTCTGCTGCTCTACACCGACGGACTCACCGAAGCCCGGGACGAGACGGGCACCTTCTACGACCCTGTCGGCAGGTTCAAGGGGCTTCGGCATCCCGGCCCGGAAGCCCTCCTTGACGCCCTGCTTGCCGACGTGTCCCGGCACACCGGTGGCCAGAGAACTGATGACTTGGCGCTGCTGGCCATCACCCGGACACCCGACAACGCTTGACCGACGAGCGCTCGCCGCTGGCACTCCGGCCTCTGGCGGTGTCGCCTCTCACCGACGGGGCTGTACCAGCCCGGGTGCTGCGGCCGTACCAGCAGCGTCACCGCGCGGGTCGGCATCGCTCGCTGTCCCAACGCCCCGCCGCTCACCGGTCGTTCGGGCAGGCTCGAAGAACGGCTCGGGCACGGACTGGGCCACGGAATAAAACCAGAACCTGGGATCGGTGAGGATCCGGTACAGGAACTCCGCGGCGGTCAGGTGGCCTTGGCTCTGTGACGACCGGACCGACAGCTGGGCGTGGACCCCTCGCCGGGGCGCAGCGGCGGTTGCCGTACAGCAGCGGAGTACGGCAACCGCGGTACGGCAACCACAGCAACAGACCATCACCGGCCCCTGACACCCACACGACCCGCCTCCCCAACCGCTATGACCTTGCAGCCGAGAGGAGGGCGTGGGCCGCGTCTCACCCTCGGTCGCGGTACGGGGCAAGGAACGTGGTCAGCGCCCCCAGCATCTCCTCGGGTGCCTCTTCCGCGACCCAGTGACCGCAGCCGGGAATGACCAGGCTCTGCACGTCGTCCGCGACAGCCCTCAAACGGTCAGACGATCCGGTTTTCCGCGCTGACCATCCAGGCGTACTTCTCCAGGGAGTCGATGATCGCGTGCAGCAGGTCGGCCGTGGAGGGATCCTCGCTGTCGACCTGGTCATGGTGGGTGCGCAAGGTGTCGACGGTGGCGCGCAGACGCGTGGTGACAAGATCGACGACCGCGCTCACGCTCAGCTCGCCCTCCGGGAACGGGGGGAGCGTGGTGGTCGTGGCCACGGTGTCGGAACGGCCGTCCGGCCAGGTTCCGAGAGCGCGCATGCGTTCGGCGATGGTGTCGGCCGACTCCCGGGCGTCGTCGACGATCTCGTCCAGTTGAAGGTGCAGATCCCGGAAGTTGTGGCCGACCAGGTTCCAGTGGGCCTGTTTCCCCTGGAGATGCAGTTCGACGAGATCCACCACGATCTGCTGCAGCGCTCGGGCCAGCTGTGGCGAGGCCGTGAATCCGGTGACGTCGGTCTCCGAGCGTCGGGAACCCCCAGGAGAAGCGGTCATGGCGTGTCTCCTTCAGAAAGCACCACACAGCAGACCCCCTGGAACAGGGGGCCTGTTCATCTACGCGATCAACCCTACGTAGGCCTCCCCGTACCGCCACTGCGCCTGATCCGGTCGGGCGGACATCCGAGGGGTACGTGCCGCCGCAGACAGAGCCCGTAGGGTTCCACCCATGGTGACTGCGACCGTCCGCGAGTGGAGCGACGAGGAAGGATGGGGCGTGCTCGACTCACCCGAGACGCCCGGCGGCTGCTTCGGCCACTTCTCCGCCATCCAGATGACCGGCTTCCGCACACTGTCGCCCGGACAGCAGGTGGACCTCACCTGGGAAGCCCCCGGCTTCGAACAGGACGGGTACGACTACCGCGCAGTGAACATCGTGCCTCGGCCTGCCTGACATCCGCATCCGGCTGTGAGGGTGTCGATGGAGCCGCCTGAAGTCTGCCCCTTCATCTGACAATGCGTGCTGCCCGGTTGATCGATGGCACGCCGATCACTCAAGGGAGATCAGGCAGCAGACGACGACGAACGCGGTGAACCAGCCGGTGAGCGCAGCGATTGTTCCGATGGCCCAGGGCCATTCGAGCTCCCACCGGGCGACGGCGCGCCACAACATGTGGACCGAAGCGAGGAGTGCCACGGCCAGCCCCGGAACGCCGAGGACGAATGCGGCGAAGAGCCAGGTGTCGTGAGGGTTGAGTTCGCAGCCGAAGCCGATCCCCTCGCATCGGCCCTCGGCGACCGACGTGGGGAGCTGCGTCCACCACAGGGTCAGGCCGCCGATGAGCATCGGGTTCACGATCGTGAGCGTACCCAGCCGTCCGGTGCGTACCCGTCGGCGTACTCACTCGCGCTGAGCAGGATCCTTGATCGCCACCCGGGCGTACGCCGTGCGCTCGTCGGTGTCATTCGCCGGACGTGCGGCCGGCCCGCCTCTCCAGGCGCATCGCGTCTCGGTGGCTTCTCACCGAACTGCGCATCCACACCGCGGCTACGAGGAACACCAGGCCGGACACCACCGCCAGCCCCCAGGACGCGTACGCGATGCCAAGGACGCACCCGGCCAGCCCGATCAGCGCGACGAGCACGCTTCTCCAGGCCGTCCACAGGACGCCCCGCTGCGCACTGTCGAACAGCATGCCGCCTACGCCGAAGCTGGTGACAGGACCGTTCTCGCTGTCCTCTCGTTTCGGCATCCCGGCAGTGTGCCGCCTCAAGACGTGGGCGCGCGTTAATGCCCGTCCAAGGCCAGCCGTCGATCCGGCGGCGGCTTCGCTCCCGTCTGGCAACGTGCTGGTGAGCGCGGTGGCCGTCAACAGGCTGATGCGCGAGGGGCGGTGAGTTCTCAGGCCGACTTCACGAGGGTGCCTTTCGCGAGCGGCACGGACAGCTCGCGAGCACCGTTCCCGGGCGCCTGGGCGGAACGCGCCCTGACGGCAGGGAAGTTGCAAGCGAAAGGTTGCCGTTCGACAACTGACGGATGTTCTGCGCGTGCCACCTCCACGCGCATGGCCCACCTGTTGTCGGAGCTGCCCCACCCGGGGGTCCCTGCGGGATTCACAGGACTCGGCACTGACGTTCCCCACCTGGATCGCCGCCGGGGCCACTGTCGGTGCCCCCGTCTAGATTCACCGCGTGACCGAGTCCTCCTACCTCGCCGCGGTCCGGGAGTCGTACGACACCGTGGCCGCCGCATACACCGCTCGTGTGAAGACCCCCGCCGAGCTGGACCCCTTGTCCCGCTCGATGCTGGCCGCGTTCGCCGAACTCGTACGGGCCGATGACCGCGGCCCGGTCGCGGACCTGGGGTGCGGCCCCGGCAAGGTGACGGCACACCTGGCCGGCCTGGGAGTCCCGGCATTCGGGATCGACGTGTCGCCGAAGATGATCGAACTGGCGCGAGAGGCCCATCCGGGCCTGCGGTTCTCTGTCGGTTCGATGACGGCGCTGGAGCTCGATGACGGAGTGCTCGGCGGGATCCTGGCCTACTACTCGACTCACCACACGCCGCCGGACTTGCTGCCGGTCGTGTTCGCGGAGTTCCATCGCGCCCTGGCGCCCGGTGGGCATCTGCTGCTGGTCGGTCATGTGGGGGACGGCGAGCAGGTGCGTCCCACGCACGCCTATGGTGGCCACCCCGTCTCGTACCGGTCCTATCTGCTACCGGTGGACCGGCTCGCCGAACTGCTGGACCAGACCGGGCTCGTCGTCACCGCACACCTGATGCAGCAGCCCGACGAAGGGACGAAGAGGACGATCGCCAGCTTCCTGGTCCGCAGACCGGAGCTTCCCGGGGCTTGAGATCACGGCCAGGGACGGGCTCAAGCCCTTCCTGGCCGCACCCGCCGAGATCCGGCCGGTGGAGCGAATCCTCCGCGGCGATCCCGACAAGGGCATGATCCAGTAGCGACCGGCCCCCTCGGGCCGTCACTGCGGAGCCCGTCGATGCGGTGTCCGCGCGGGGGCCCTGCGGACCACGGCGGCCGGGGCCGCCTCGACGCCACCACCCGGCGTTACTGCTGTGCACCCATCTGCATGCTCGACGTCGTACCACGGTCGGCTTCGTCGTGGACCAGCAGGGAGAGCAGGGACGCCACGGTCAGACCGGCCTCGGCCGGATGCCGCAGCACCTTGCCCGGCTCGATGCGGTAGGTGTTCGTGCGTCCCTCGCGCATGTGCGACAGATAACCGTCCTGCTCAAGATCGGAAATGATCCGCTGAACGGCGCGTTCAGTGAGCCTGCAGTGAGCAGCGATGTCTCGGATGCGGACGTTCGGGTCATCAGCGATGGCCGCCAGCACGCGTGCGTGGTTGGTGACGAACGTCCATCCGCTATGAGGTTCAGGCACTCCAACCATGGGTGAATCTTAAGGTTCACCCTTGGCTGCAGTCGAATACGTGACATATATTTCGTGCAAGAAATGACGTGTTCGATCGTGGGAAGACCCCGCGACGGAGGATGACCGGGTGTCCTGGGGAGAGACCGTGATACCGGAGCACGCCTCGGGAATGCAGGCATCGCCACAAGGTGAGGGCCAAGCCGCCCCATCGCCGAAGCTGCCGTACGTCATGACCCTCACCACCCGTCCTGAGGGCGACAGGGTGGTCGTGGTGCTGCGCGGCGCCATCGACTGGGAGGACGAAGAAGCGCTCAGGCGCGCCCTGCTCGACGCTCTCGGCCGGACCGTCCGGGGAATCGACCTCGACCTCAAGGAGGTCTCCTTCTGGGACTGCTCCGGCCTCAATGTCCTGCTCGCCGTGCGCCGCGTGGCATTGCTGGACGGCAAGACAGTGGTCCTTCGGGCGACCAGTCCCGTGGTGGATCGCGTACTCGAGTTGACCGACACGCTGGCGCTGTTCACTGTCGGCGCCGAGCAGTGATCTCTTCGGCGGTGCCGGGCCCACCAGGCTGACGCGCTCGCCGACCTCTCGGGCCGACCACGCCCCGCAGACCCTTGGGTAAAGTCTCCCCGTTGATCAGAAGGGGGCTCACATGCGACTTCGCTGTGCCGTGCTCGACGACTTCCAGCAGATCGCGACCTCCGTCGCGGACTGGTCGCCGCTGGAGGACCGGGTCGACGTCGTGTCCTTCGCCGAGCACTTCGCCGACGAGGACACCTTGGCCGAGGCACTCGCCGAGTTCGACATCGTCGTCACGCTGCGCGAGCGCGTCGCGTTCCCCCGCTCGCTGCTCGCCCGGCTGCCCCGTCTGAGGCTCCTTGTCGCCTCAGGGATGCGGAACAGTGTCATCGACTACGCCGCCGCCGAGACGCACGGAGTGACCGTGTGCGGCACAGCGAGTTCCTCCACGCCACCCGTCGAACTGACCTGGGCCCTGCTGCTCGGGCTCGCACGCGGCATCGTGGAGGAGACCAACGCCGTGCGCGACGGCGGGCCTTGGCAGAGCACCGTGGGAGCCGATCTGCACGGGCGGCGGCTGGGAGTGCTCGGCCTCGGGAAGATCGGCAGCCGGGTGGCGCAGGTCGGGCTCGCCTTCGGCATGGACGTCGTCGCCTGGAGCCGGAATCTCACCAAGGAGCGCGCGGACGAGGTCGGCGCCGAACTCGCCTCCTCAATGGACGTCTTGCTCGCAAGCAGCGACTTCGTCTCGGTGCACCTCGCGCTCGGCGACCGCACCCGCGGGCTGCTCGGCGCTCGCGAACTCGCGTTGCTGAAGCCGACCGCCTATCTGATCAACACCTCCCGCGCCGCCATCGTCGACCAGGACGCCCTGCTGGCAGCGTTGCACGAGGGCCGGATCGCGGGCGCCGGCATCGATGTCTTCGACGTGGAACCGCTTCCGGCCGACCACCCGATGCGCACCGCACCGCGCCTGCTCGCCACCCCGCACCTGGGTTATGTGTCGCGCGCCAACTATGCGACGTACTACGGCCACGCCGTCGAGGACATCCAGGCATACCTCGCTGGAGAGCCGGTACGCCGCCTGGGCTGATCCAGCCGGCCCGGTATCCCGGTCCCACCGGCCCCGCGGCGCGTCCGTCGTGGTCGGCCCGCCCCGTGCCGTACGCGGTCGGCTGCCGGTCCCGCGCGCCGGGCGCCGACCGCGCCCTGGCTCAGCCGCGCAGGTTGCGCGTCGGCAGCAACACGTGCGCTGCGGTGCTCAGGGTTTCCACCGCGCCCGCGAACGAGGCCAGTCGCGCCGGTGCGACGGGTCTGCCGGGCGCCGCCTCGGGCCAGGGGCGGGTGGCGAACATGAAGTAGGCGAAGCCGCGCGTACGGACCGCGGCGAACCACTCCGGAGGCACCGAGCACTGGGCATTGAGGTACGGCATGGTGAGGACGGCCTGACCCGCCTCTGCCAGCAGCGTCATGGGCAGGCCGGGGCGCTGTGCGCCGTCCACGACCTCCCCGCCCAGGTTCAGCCCGTTGTTGCGCAACAAGGCCGCCACGGCGGCCTCGGAGCCTTCGGGGCCGTTCGCGCCGTCGCCGAGGGAGTAGGCCAAGAGATAGGGCATGTCCCCGTCGGGAGCTTGCCCGCTCCAGGCCAGAACGACGAGCGTACCGAGGTCGACGGCACGGAAAGGACGCGTATCGCTGGGAGTTGTGGTCACCGCGGAACCGTATCGACGGGCCGCGGCGCCGCTGGACACTTCCTCGCTCGACCGGGGGATTCAGGCGACCGTGACCACACGAACGAGGGATCCACGGTGACGGCACAGTCGCGGGCAGCGGCGGAGGTCACCGGCCCGCGAGAGGAAGCCCGCCCAGCAGCCGGGCGGGAGTGCCCTGCTGGTTGAGCGTCTTCGTCGTGCTGTTCACGGTGCTGAGCACGGAGTCCTTGTTCTCGGTGTCGAGTCCGTCCGACTGGTGCGCGAGGGGGCGCACGTCCAGTGACTTCTGGCTGGTGATGGTCTTCAGGGCGCCGTTCAGGCTGGTGGGCGTGATGTCGGAGGTGTCCCCGGCGAATGCGGGAGCGGCGAATGCGGGAGCGGCGACACCGGTGGCGGCCAGGGAACCGGTGAGGACGGCGGCGACCTTGAGGGACTTCATGGTGTTCCTTTCTTCGGCGACCCATGTCACCGGGGGAAGGGGTGCTTCCTGGCTAACGAGCCCCCTGACCCGCGGAAACCCCGCTCGCGAAAGATTTCTGCGGCCCCTGCGGAAGAAAGGCGCACGTCCCCCGGACGGTACGACGCCGTACGCGTCCGAGGGACGTGCCGATGCTGCGAGTGTGCGGGTGCGGCGGACAGCCGTCGGGGTTCTTCACGAGCGGACCGGCGACTGTCCGGCGCGTGGGGTACCCCGACTCACATCATGGGACGGGACGGCGAGGCCGTGGACGGCGCGGTGAGGCTGGGGCTCGGCATGGGCCGCAGGCTGGGCATCGGGGGAAGACTGGGCGTGGGCGGCAGGCTGGACATCGCCGGCAGGCCGCCCTCGATCATGTCGGAGACGACGACCTTGACGAGCGCGCCCAGCACCCGTGCGGCAGCCGGCAGCACCCTGGTGGAGTCGCCCGAGGTGGCGGCCGCCATCAGCCTGTCGACCGTCGTCTGCAGGTCGGCGAGTGCGTCGCCGAGCACCGCCGACCGGGTGGGCGAGGTCATCGGCGCGGGCGACGCCGACCGGGTGGGCGAGGTCATCGGCGCGGGCGACGCCGGACTGCCCATCTTGGCGATGGCGTCCTTGGCGGCCTTGCCGAGCCTGGCCGCATCGCTCGCGGAGAGCTGACCGTTGTCCGCCTTGAGCACGGCGGTGACCAGTTCGGTGACCGGTACCACGGCGCTGTTGATGCTGGACAGCTCCTGGGCCCGCGCCAGCAGCGCGTCGGCGCCGGGCAGGGGTGCCGTCGCCACCTGCGGCCGGCCCCGAGCTGAGTCGTGGCCGGCGGCCACGGCGGCCGGCCCGGTTATTCCGAGGAGGAGCGTGGCGCAGAGGGCGGAGGAGGCGAGGCGGCGGGCGGGCAGAGCACGCATGGGTGTTCCCTTTCGTTGTGAGCCTTGAGCCTTGAACTCACCGTGAAAGGTGACATCGTCGCCTGCAACCGATCGGATGCATTCCGTGCTGTCCGCAACCCCCCGTAACCCGCTTCTTGCCTGGTCAGAGGCTCTTGCATGAGTTGAAACCCGATCCGCCCGTTCGAGTAACGCCCGGACGGGCGCACAACGCCAACCGGCCGTCCCCCGGAGGGGGGACGGCCGGTAGAAGGGTCCGCTGAGGCGTCAGCCGTTGACGCAGCTGTTGCCGAACGCAGGGTTCAGCAGGCCGACCACGTCGACCGTGTTCCCGCACACGTTGACCGGAATGTGCACGGGGACCTGCAGGACGTTGCCCGACAGGACGCCCGGGGAGCTGTCGGCGGCGCCGCTTGCGCCGCTGTCGGCGGCGGCGATGCCGGCGGTGCCGGCCACGGCCGCAGCAGCAACGGAAGTCAGGGCCAGGCCCTTCGCGATACGCGACATGGAGAGGTACTCCTTGGGAATCGTCACAACAGCCGGGGCGGAATGCCCGACGTTGAGTCAACTGCGAGGTGGACGCCGTGGTTGCGCCTCCGATGGGGTGATGTCCCACATCACCGTGGTTTACGTCTCCGGCGCATGTGGCCCACGCTCCACGGCCCCGGCCCGCGGCCGACGACCGGGACCGCGCCCATCGAGAACAGGTCGGCCCACCTGGAGCGGGCCCGCCCAAGCAAGAGGGCCGGACCCGCTGCGCCGGGCCCGGCCCGCCGGTCCGCGCGTCCCCCGAAGCGACGGCCGGCGCGCCCAGCCTGCCGTCAGATGATCCTTCCGGTCTTGGAAAAAAGCGCACTCCGGTTCGGCGGGAGCACAAGACTGGTCGCTTCACCGCTGATCCGGTCCGGCCCGGGCAACCCGGCCGGACCCGCCACGATCGCCCCGCGCGCCGCCGCGAACTCTCGCGGCGTGCAGCCGGTCAGCGCCCGGAACTCCCCGCTGAGATGCGCCTGGTCGTAGAACCCGCAGATCGCCGCGGTCTCGGCGGCCGACCTGCCGGACGCGAGCAGACGTCTCGCGCGTTGCATCCGCAGTACACGTGCGGCGACTTTGGGGGCGAGCCCGATCTGCTCGCGGAACCGGTTCTCCAACTGCCGTACGCTCCAGCCGACCTCGTCCGCGAGCCGCGGTACGGGGACGGCGCCCCCGCTGCGCCGCAGCACCGACCAGGCGCGCACCACCCTGGCCGAACTCGGCGGCCCCGTCCGGAACCAGCGGGTGAGCACGTCGTCGAGCAGGTCGAAGCGTTCCGTCCAGCCGGGCAACGTGGCCAGCGCGGCGGCGAGTTCACCCACGCTCGCCCGTCGCAACGTACCCGGCGGCCGGCCGCGGGCGAGCGCATGGGGCAACGCGTCCGGGTCCACCGCCCGGTTGGTCAGCTCATGCTGCGGCGTGCCGATCAGCGTGAACGCGGCCCACGGCGCGAGCAGAACCTCGATGCCGGCGATCCGCCCCCCGTGATCGCCGACGGCCGGGGTGGTGGTCGGCCCGGAGTAGACCGACACCAGGCTCGTCGTGGGCGCCCCGGCGCGGGAGATGCGTACGGGACCCTCGAAGCCCAGCAGAAGCGTCGCCGCGCCGATCGGGGCCTCCAGACGGCTGCGCGGACCGTTCAGCGCCAGCCGGAGCCCGCGGTAGGCGATCACGCCCGGGCGCAGCCGCGGATGGGGCGGCGCCACCACGGTGTCCCAGTCACCGCCGGGCCCGTGTCCGCCCCGCGACGCCATCGCACGTTCCATCGGCCCTCCCCCAGCAGACACCGGGACCCACCATGGTGCACGCCATCGGAGGAGGCCGGAACCCCCGTCTGCCGCCCTGTGCCCGTCGGTCCTCGTCCGCGGGTCTTCGTGGCGCCTACGCCCCGCAGGACCTCAGGAACGCCCGGGTCCGCTGTGCGATCGGCAGCGGCTTGTCCGCGTCGCACGGGTACATGTCCTGCTCCACGATCGCGAACAGGTCGACGTCGAGTTTCTGCGCGGCCGCCAGCACCGGCTCCAACGCGGGGACGCCGGAGGGCGGTTCGCACATCACGCCCAGCGCCACCGCGGGTCCGAACGGGATCTCGTCCGTCCGGACCCGGGCCAGGATCTCCGGGTCGACCTGCTTGAGGTGGAGGTACCCGACGCGCTCCCCATAGGTCTCGATCAGCTTGACGCTGTCGCCGCCGCAGTACGCGTAGTGCCCGGTGTCCAGGCACAGCGAGACGACCGAGGAGTCCGTGGCGTCGAGGAACCGGGTGACGTTCTCCTCGCTGTCGATGTGCGTGTCGGCGTGCGGATGGACGACGATCTCCAGTCCGTACCTCTCGCGCACCTCGCGTCCAAGCCGCTCCGTCTGCGTGGTCAGGTGCCGCCACTGCTCGGCGGTCAGCGTGCCCGGCTCCAGCACCTCGCCCGTCTTGTCGTCCCGCCAGAACGCCGGGATGACCACGAGGTGCGAGGCGCCCATGGCCTGGGTCAGCGCGGCGATCTCCGAGACGTGCGCCCAGGTGGAGTCCCACACCTGAGGCCCGCGGTGCAGTCCGGTGAAGACCGTGCCCGCGGAGACCCTGAGGCCGCGCTGCCCGGTCTCCTCGGCGAGCACCGCGGGATCGGTGGGCAGGTAGCCGTACGGGCCCAGTTCGATCCACTCGTACCCGGACTGGGCGACCTCGTCGAGAAAACGCCGCCAAGGCACCTGCCGGGGGTCGTCCGGGAACCAGACGCCCCAGGAGTCGGGGGCCGATCCGATGCGGATGCGGGAGAGTGGGCCTTGAGGCCACAACGACGTCATGGGCGTCAGCTTCCGATCCCTCCGAAGCCATGTCAAGCTGTCGTCCGAATGTCTGGACAAAACATTGACACGGCTCCCTCAGCGCGGCTAGACCTGGGGGCAGCCGATGCGAAGGGAACTCGATGGAGGAGTTCAAGGAGCCCGCGCCGCACTCCGCCGAAGGGCCCGGCGGCCCGCCCGGCCCCGGCGAGCCGTACGACCTGATCACCATGGGCCGGATCGGCGTGGACCTCTATCCGCTGCAGACGGGCGTGCCGTTGCCGCAGGTGACGTCCTTCGGGAAGTTCCTCGGCGGTTCGGCGACGAACGTCGCGGTCGGCGCCGCACGCCTCGGACGACGCACGGCCGTGATCACACGCACGGGCGACGACCCCTTCGGCACCTACCTCCACGAGGCGCTGCGCGGTTTCGGCGTGGACGACCGCTGGGTCACGCCGGTCGCGGGACTGCCGACTCCGGTGACGTTCTGCGAGGTGTTCCCGCCGGACGACTTCCCGCTCTACTTCTACCGGCAGCCCAAGGCTCCGGACCTGGAGATCGACGCGCACGAACTGGACCTGGACGCGATCCGCGCCGCGCGCGTCTTCTGGATGACGGGCACGGGCCTGAGCGAGGAACCCAGCCGCACCGCCACCCTGGCCGCGCTCGCCCATCGAGCCAAGGCCGGGATCACGGTCTTCGACCTCGACTGGCGGCCCATGTTCTGGCAGGACCCGGCAGCCGCGCGCCCGTTCTACACCGAGGCCCTTCGCCACACCACCGTCGCCGTGGGCAACCTCGACGAGGTGGAGATCGCCACCGGCGAGCGGGACCCGCACACCGCCGCCCGCGCGCTGCTGGACGCCGGCGTGGAACTCGCGGTCGTGAAGCAGGGCCCCAAGGGCGTCCTGGCCGTCGCCGGCACGGGCGAGTCGGCGGAGGTCCCCCCGCTCCCGGTCAAGGTCCTCAACGGCCTGGGCGCCGGTGACGCCTTCGGCGGGTCCCTCTGCCACGGGCTGCTCGCCGGCCGGCCGCTGGAGCAGATCATGCGGCACGCGAACGCCGCAGGCGCCATCGTCGCCTCCCGTCTCGAGTGCTCGTCCGCCATGCCCTCGGCCGAGGAGATCGAGGACGCGGTCACGGCGGGAGCGGTGCGATGACGGCCGGGCGCGGCGGGGACGCACGACCCGACGGAGCCGGCACCGTCCACCGGACGGGCCCCGCGGTCGTGCGCGCACGTGTGGAGAACCAGGAGGCCGCTGCCGCGCGCATGCATGAAGAGAAGAACGCGACCGCGAGCACGGCACAGAGAAGGGCCCCCAGCGCGCGCGTGGCACACGAGCAGACTCCCGCCGCGCGCGTGGACATCGCCGATCTCGTCCTCCTCCGTGCCCATCGTCCCGAGGCGATCGCCGAGGCGGCCGCTCGCCGGGCCCGCCGCCCCCTGATCGACGACGCCGGCCGGCTGATGATCGTCGCCGCCGACCACCCCGCCCGCGGCGCCCTCGGTGTCGGCGACCGCAGGATGGCGATGGCGAGCCGCGCCGACCTGCTGGAGCGGCTGTGCCTGGCACTGTCCCGTCCCGGTGTCGACGGGGTGCTCGGCACCGCCGACATCCTGGACGACCTGCTGCTGCTCGGCGCCCTGGACGGCAAGGTCGTCATGGGGTCGATGAACCGCGGCGGCCTTCAGGGCGCCTCCTTCGAACTGGACGACCGGTTCACCGGCCACCGCCCGCAGGACATCGAGCGGCTCGGCTTCGACGCGGGAAAACTGCTGCTTCGCATCGACTACGACGACCCGGGATCGCTCAACACCCTGGAGTCCGCCGCGCGTGTCATCAACGAGATGGCCGAGCGCCGACTGCCCGTCTTCGTCGAGCCGTTCATCAGCCGCCGCATCGCCGGGGGCGCGCTCCGCAACGACCTGAGCGCGGACGCCGTGACCAGGTCCATCGCCATCGCCAGTGGTCTGGGCGGGAGTTCGGCGTACACCTGGCTGAAGGTCCCCGTCACGGAGAACCCGGACGACATGGCCCGGGTCATGGAGACCTCCACGTTGCCCGCCGTGCTGCTCGGCGGTGACGTCGGAGAGGACCAGGAGGGCGCGTACGAGAAGTGGCGCGGAGCCCTCCAACTGCCCACTGTCAAGGGCCTGGTGGTGGGCCGTTCGCTGCTGTACCCGGCGGACGGCGACGTCATCGCGGCCGTGGACACCGCCGTAGGACTTCTGTGAGGGCCGCATGAGCAACGAGCTGTACGTCCCGAGGGGTGCCACCGCGAACGCGCAGTACGCCCTCGACATCGACCCCAAGCGGGCCGGCTGGAGTCACAGCAGCCTTCGGATCGTGGAACTCGCGCCCGGCGGTTCGCACATGTTCACCACCGGTGACAGCGAGTGGATCGTACTTCCCCTCGAGGGCGCCTGTAACGTGCACATTGAGGATAAAAGGTTCGAACTCCTAGGCAGGGACGACGTATTCGCGGGAGCTTCCGACTTCGCGTACGTGCCCCGGGACGCCCGGGTCCAGATCGCCTCCGGCGCGGGAGGCCGCTTCGCCCTGGCAGGAGCGAAGTGCGAGCGCCGACTCCCCGCCCGCTACGGCCCCGCGCCGGAGGTCCCCGTCGAAGAGCGCGGCAGTGGCACCTGCGCCCGCCGGGTGCGCAACTTCGCCTCGGCCGACGCCTTCGAGTGCGACAAGCTCATCGCCGTCGAGGTGATCACGCCCGGCGGCAACTGGTCCTCGTACCCGCCCCACAAGCACGACGAGACGCGGCCGGGCGAGGAGACGGAGCTGGAGGAGATCTACTACTTCGAGATCGAGGGCCCGAACGGTTTCGGGTACCAGCGCGTATTCCCCTCCCGTGAGGGCGGATCCGACGTCCTCGCCGAGGTCCGCAGCGGCGACGCCGTGCTCGTCCCCGACGGCTGGCACGGCCCTTCCATCGCCCAGCCCGGACACACCATGTACTACCTGAACGTCATGGCCGGGCCGGGTGAGGAGCGCCAGTGGCGGATCTGCTTCCACCCGGACCATACGGAGGGATACCGATGACCTCGACGACGAGGCTCACGGTCGCGCAGGCGCTCGTACGCTTCCTGGCCGCCCAGTACACCGAGCGCGACGGCGTGCGCCGCCGGCTGATCGGCGCGACATGGGGCATCTTCGGCCACGGCAACGTCGCGGGCCTCGGGCAGGCGCTGCTCGAGTACGGCGATGTCATGCCCTACCACCAGGGCCGTAACGAGCAGTCCATGGTGCATGCGGCGGTAGGCTACGCCCGCCAGTCGAACCGGCTGTCCGCACACGCCGTCACGACGTCCATCGGGCCCGGCGCCACCAACCTGGTCACCGGCGCCGCCCTCGCCACGATCAACCACCTCCCGGTCCTGCTGCTCCCCGGCGACGTCTTCGCCACCCGTCCGGCCGACCCTGTGCTCCAGCAACTCGAGGTCCCGCACGCCGGGGACGTGTCCGTCAACGACTGCCTGCGCCCGGTCTCGAAGTACTTCGACCGGATCACCCGCCCCGAAGCGCTGATACCGGCCGCACTCGGGGCCATGCGCGTCCTCGCCGACCCGGTCGACACCGGCGCGGTCACGCTCGCGCTGCCGCAGGACGTGCAGGCCGAGGGTTACGACTGGCCCGAGGAATTCTTCGCCGAGCGGACGTGGACGGTGCGCCGGCCGGCCGCCGACCCCGTCGAACTCGCCGAGGCCGTCCAGGTGATCCGCTCCGCCCGGCGCCCGCTCGTGGTGGCCGGCGGCGGCGTCCACCACAGCCGTGCCGAGGACGCCCTCGCCGAGTTCGCCTCGGCGACCCTCATCCCGGTGGCGTCCACGCAGGCCGGCAAGGGATCGCTGCGCTGGGACCACCCGCAGGACGTGGGCGGCGTCGGGCACACCGGGACGGCGACCGCCGACGAACTGGCCCGCACCGCCGACCTGGTGATCGGCATCGGCACCCGCTTCACCGACTTCACCACGGCCTCCGGAACCCTGTTCAGCGGCGACGGCGTCCGCTTCCTCAACCTCAACATCGCCCCGTTCGACAGCCACAAGCTCTCCGGCCGGCCACTGGTCGCGGACGCGCGCAGCGGTCTCGAGGAACTGACCGAGGCGCTGGAGCTGCACGACCACCGAGTGGACGCGGCGTACGTCGCCGAGTACACGGAGGACAAGCAGCGCTGGGAGCACCGGGTCGAGGCCTGCTTCGAGGCCGACGAACCCGACGTCCGGCCGACTCAGCCGCAGATCATCGGCGCACTCGACGCCGTCGTCGACGAGTCGGACATCATCGTCAACGCGGCCGGCTCGCTCCCTGGCGACCTGCACAAGCTGTGGCGGTCCCGCTCCCGTGACCAGTACCACCTCGAGTACGGCTACTCGTGCATGGGCTACGAGATCCCGGCGGCCATCGGCGTGAAGATGGCCGCCGCGGACCGGCCCGTGTGGGCGCTGGTCGGCGACGGCACGTATCTGATGATGCCGACGGAACTGGTCACGGCCGTGCAGGAAGGCGTGGCGATCAAGGTCCTGCTCGTGCAGAACCACGGCTACGCCTCCATCGGCGGCCTGTCGGAGTCGGTGGGCGGCGAGCGCTTCGGCACCGCCTACCGCTTCCGGTCGCAGGACGGCACCTACACGGGGGCGCCGCTGCCGGTGGACCTCGCCGCCAACGCGGCGAGCCTGGGCATGCGCGTGTTGCGTGCGAAGACCGTGCAGGGCCTGCGCGCCGCCCTCGCCGAGGCGCGCGACGCGGACACCCCCACATGTGTCTACGTGGAGAGCGAAACCTCAGACACTGTGTCGGGCGCGCCCCCGGCACAGGCCTGGTGGGATGTACCTGTGGCCGAGACCGCGACAAGGCCGTCGGCGGTCAAGGCGCGCGAGGAGTACGACCGGCACGTCTCGACCCGACGCCGCCATCTGTGAAGGAGTTCCTGGGCATGACGAAGATCGTCAATCACTGGATCGGCGGCAAGACCGTCGAAGGCGCGTCGGGCACGTACGGTCCGGTGACGGACCCGGCGACCGGCGCCGTCACCACGAAGGTCGCCTTCGCGTCCGTCGACGAGGTGGACGCGGCCGTAGCGGCGGCCAAGGACGCCTACCGGACGTGGGGCCAGTCCTCGCTGGCGCAGCGCACGTCCATCCTCTTCAAGTTCCGGGCGCTGCTGGACGCGCACCGCGACGAGATCGCCGAGCTGATCACCGCCGAGCACGGCAAGGTGCACAGCGACGCGCTCGGCGAGGTCGCCCGCGGCCTGGAGATCGTCGACCTGGCGTGCGGTATCAGCGTGCAGCTGAAGGGTGAGCTGTCCACGCAGGTCGCCAGCCGCGTGGACGTGGCCTCGATCCGGCAGCCGCTGGGCGTCGTCGCGGGCATCACGCCGTTCAACTTCCCGGCGATGGTCCCGATGTGGATGTTCCCGATCGCCATCGCGTGCGGCAACACGTTCGTGCTGAAGCCCTCCGAGAAGGACCCGTCGGCGTCCGTCCGCCTCGCCGAACTGCTGGCGGAGGCCGGACTGCCGGACGGCGTCTTCAACGTCGTCCACGGGGACAAGGTGGCCGTCGACCGACTGCTGGAGCACCCGGACGTCAAGGCGGTGTCCTTCGTGGGTTCGACCCCGATCGCCCGCTACATCCACACCACGGCCTCCACGAACGGCAAGCGTGTCCAGGCCCTGGGCGGCGCCAAGAACCACATGCTGGTCCTGCCGGACGCCGACCTGGACGCGGCGGCCGACGCGGCGGTCTCGGCGGCGTACGGCTCGGCGGGAGAGCGCTGCATGGCGATCTCCGCGGTGGTGGCCGTCGGCGCCATCGGCGACGAGCTGGTGGAGAAGATCCGCGAGCGCGCCGAGAAGATCAAGATCGGTCCGGGCAACGACCCGACCTCCGAGATGGGCCCGCTGATCACCAAGGTGCACCGCGACAAGGTGGCGTCATACGTGGCGGGCGCGGCGGCGGAGGGCGCCGAGGTCGTCCTGGACGGCACCGGCTACACCGTCGACGGCTACGAGAACGGCCACTGGATCGGCATCTCGCTGCTGGACAAGGTGCCGACCACAGCGAAGGCCTACCAGGACGAGATCTTCGGCCCGGTGCTGTGCGTGCTGCGCGCCGACACCTACGAGGAGGGCGTCGAGCTCATCAACGCCTCGCCGTTCGGCAACGGCACCGCCATCTTCACCCGGGACGGCGGCGCGGCCCGCCGCTACCAGCTCGAGGTCGAGGCGGGCATGGTCGGCGTCAACGTGCCGATTCCGGTCCCGGTGGGCTACCACTCCTTCGGCGGCTGGAAGGACTCGCTCTTCGGAGACCACCACATCTACGGCAACGACGGCACGCACTTCTACACCCGCGGCAAGGTGGTCACCTCCCGCTGGCCCGACCCGTCGGAGGCCCCCGCGGGCGTCGACCTCGGGTTCCCGCGCAACCACTGACGCACCGTCGTAAGCCCTGTCAGGCCGTCCGGATACCGGACGGCCTGACATTTTTTTAACGCGTTCGCTGCGGTTCCCGTGCGGGTGTCATCAAACGGGTGATGAAGGCTCAGCCCGCGATCCACCTTTGAAAACAAGGTCCAATGACTCAAAGTCTTGGGTAATGAGAAAGAATGGCGCCACGTCCTGGGAAAGCAACGTGACGTAGGTCGCTTTACAAGTACGGAATCCGAAGGTAAACGGCCATTGACGCAGCGGTTTTCGTCGGGGTTCCATGCAGCCCACCGGGAGAGGACGAGCAGCAGGACGACCCAGCCTCCGGAGGCGATAGCGCTCCCGCCCGAACCACCGCCGCACGAGTCGATCGGAACCCGCCGCATGACCGATACGCTCCGCCCTGTCGAGACCTCCGTAGCCCCGGCACCGGAGAGCAGTCCCAAGACGCTCAAGCGCTCCATCGGCGTCGTCGGCGGAACCCTGCTCACGCTGTCCTGCGTGACGCCCGCCTCCACGCTCTTCGTGGTCGTACCCGACCTGTTCGGCTCGCTGGGCACCGCGACCGCCGTGACGATCGCGATCGGCTCCCTCCTCTGTATCGCCGTGGCGTTCTGCTACGCGGAGCTGGGCACCCTCATCCCCAGCGCGGGCGGCGAGTACGCGATGGTCTCGACGCTGGCCGGACGGCTGGCCGGCTGGCTGGTCTTCGTGCTGTCCCTGCTGGTCGTCATGATCGTTCCGCCGGTGATCGCGATCGGCACGGCGGACTACCTCGCACCGGTCGTCCACCTGGACCCGGCGATGACGGGCGCGGGAGTCATGCTGCTCGCCACCCTGGCCGGTCTGCTGGACCTCCGCGCCAACGCCTGGATCACCGGTATCTTCCTGGTCCTGGAAGTGGTGGCCGCGGGCGTCGTCGCGGTCCTGGGCTTCACCCACAGCCAGCGAGGTCTGGGCAGCCTGGTCTCGATGCAGGTGGCCGGCTCACAGGGCCACACGGACACCGTGACGGCCATGCTGGTGGTCTCCGGGCTCGCCATCGCCCTCTTCGTCACCCAGGGCTTCTCGACCGCCGTCTACCTCTCCGAGGAGTTGGAGAACCCGCGCCGCAACGTCGCCCGCACGGTCCTCGCCACCCTCGCCATCTCCACTGTGGTCATCCTGGTGCCGGTCGTGGCCATCACCATGGGCGCCTCCGACCTGAAGGCGCTCACGAGCGGCGACATCAGCAGCATGGTGACCGCCTGGTCCAACTCGGCCGTCGGCACCTTCGTGAGCCTGTGCGTGGCGCTCGCCATCATCAACGCGGGCATCGTCATGGTCATCCAGAACTCCCGCGTGCTGTTCGCCTCGGCCCGCGACAAGGCTTGGCCCGGGCCGGTCAACAACGCCCTGTCCAAGCTCGGCCGGTTCGGCTCCCCGTGGGTCGCCACCCTGGTCGTCGGTGTCCCGGGCGCGCTCCTCTGCTTCGTCAACCTGGACACCCTCTACGGCGTCACCGGCGTCTCGGTGACCGGCATGTACCTGCTGGTGGCCGTCGCCGCCCTGCTCGCCCGGCGCGGCTCGCACCGGCACACACCGGCGTGGCGGATGCCGCTGTGGCCCGCGCTGCCGCTCCTGCTGATCGCGGTCCTCGCGTACGTCCTCAGCCAGCAGGAGGTCGACTACCTGCTGTGGACGGGCGGCATCACGGCGGTCGCCACGCTGTACTGGGCCCTGTACCTGCGCCCGCGCCGCGACACCCGCTGGCTGGTGTCGATCCCGGAGGACGCACAGGCCTGAACCCCTTGGAGAGTCCCGCCGGGGGCTGTCCGCAGCGGGTCAGAGGGCCGGAGCCACCCCCGTCTCCAGAGCGGCGAGTGCCGAGGAACCCGAGTACACCGGACGGCCGCCGCGCAGGACACGGAGGTGGACGGTGCCCACCGGATGGTGGGTGGAGTGGCCGAGACGGTGCGGGGTGAGAGAGGGCAGGGGCAGCCGCAGAACGGGGCTGCCCGCCGCCTCACCGGTGAGCTCCGCCCGGATGCGCGGGCCGGTGGCGGTGAGCCGCCACTGGCCGGCCCGGTGACGGCCCCGCACGATCGCCGCGGGGGGGAACAGGTGGACACGCCGGCCGCCCATGCTGATCACCATGCCGCTGACCGGCACGGTGACCGGGCCCCGCCCGAGCAGGCCGCCTGCGAACGCGACACCGATTCCGCCGCCCTCGAAACCCTGGGCCTGCCCCCACCACCACTGGGGAGGAAAGCCACGCCCCCAGGACTTCTCCGCGTACACCTCGCACGCCGAGAGGTCCCAGCAGTGCTCACCCAGCCGTACCGTCCCCTCGACCCGCGCGTCGAAGAGGTGAGGGTGCCAGTAGTGGTTGAGCCCCGGCAGCAGCGAGAAGACGCCCGCGGCCGGAAGGAGGGTCCGCCGCGCCGGCGCGGGCACGACGGTCGCCTCCAGGCACACGTCCGCGAAACGGACGCACAGCGTGTCGCGGGCGAAGTCGAGCACGGGCGGAACGCGCACCGCGTGACAGCCGGAGGCCGCCCAGGCCCCATCCTGAGTGGTCGATCGGACGAGGGAGAGCGGGCTCGCCGCGACCGTCACGCTTCCCCACGTACGGCTCCGGTGATGGTTGACCGAGCACGCGACCACGAGGACCCGGCGCCGCTCGATGTCCGTGAACCGCCACAGATACCCCTCCATCCGGGCACCGTGGGACCGAAGTGCGTCTCCCCAGGGCGGGGTCGCGCCCGTGCGGTGCCACCATGTGGCGGGCACCCTCAGGTCTCCCGCAGGGCGGTGTGCTCCGCCGCCGCGGTGCATAGCTCCCGCCGGCAGCGGGACATGGGCACGGCACCGGGGGCTTGGACACCGAGGGTTTGGAGTGCCGCCGCCGTCCCGCAGATCTGTGTGCCGGCCTCTGGCGCGTGTACCGGACCGCTCATGGCTGAGGTGCCCGGTCCTCGACGGGGCGCGGAGCCGGAGTGGCGAGTCCGGGCCCGGGCCGCCGCCGGTGCGCGGCCACAGCCGTCCGGACCAGCCACCCCACGAACAACGCGGAGGTGCCCACCGCGATGACGACCCACAGCGCGGGTGCCGGTGTGCCGCGCACGGCGAGGTCGACGAGCAGCGCCGTCGTGGTCGCGCAGGTGGTGAGCGGAAGCTGCATGGAGGCCCAGAAGGTGACGCGGTCCGCGCTGTACGGCTCCGCCAGCGCTCCGCGTCGCAGTCCCCGGAAAGCATGGATGCCGGCCGGAGCGCACACGAACTGGGCCGCCGCCACGATCAGCGGCAGCCGACCGGTGGCGGTCAGCGCCAGCACGCCGGTGTAGAGGCCCGCTTGCCCGGCCCCGTACGCCTTGACCACGCGCACCGGGCCGAGGGCGGCGGCGAGGGTGTGCTTGCCGACAAGTCGGTCGCCTTCGATGTCGGCCAGGTTCATGATCAGGCAGCGCAGCACCTGCAGAAGGCAGACGACGGCTGTGCACCACAGCAGCAGTGGGCTGAACCGGCCGGCCTGCAGCAGGGCGGCCAGCAGCGGGCCCATGCCGTAGAGCACGGCCGCGCAGGTCACTTCGCCGAACGCGTGGTAGTTCAGCCGCAAGGGAGGAGCCGTGTAGAACCAGGCCAGTGCCATCAGCGTGACGGCCAGGAATCTCGCGGATCCGCTCGGCATCGCGGCCGTCAGCGCGGTGCCGGTGAACAGGGCGACGAAGGCGGCGGAGAGGCTGACACCGGGCTGGAGGAGTCCGTCGACCAGGGTCCGGCTGCCGCCGGTCCAGGACGTGGGGGACGGGTTGGCCCGGTCCGCGTCGAGGTCGAAGTACTCGTTGCAGAAGTGCGTCATCAGGTGGGTCGACCAGGCGAACCCGAGAGTGAGCAGATACGCCGAGAGGGAGAACTCGCCCGTCGCGTGGACGGCCAGGGTGACTCCGAAGCCGGTCACCATCATGCTCTGGAACAGGAACTTGACCCGGGCCAGTCTGAGGAAGGCGGCCACTGGGCCGATCCCGGCCGGTGCGGCGGCCGCCCGAGTGGGGCTCATGGAGCCTCTTTGGTCGCCACGATGATGCCGTGCGGAGTCCAGCCGGGCACCGTCATCCGCTCGACGGCGTCGAACCCCGCTTCGCGCAGGCACTGTTCGTGCACGCGCCAGGGATAGATCATCCCGCCCTCGGCGGGCAGGGACGCGAAGTAGACGCTGTCGAGGGCGGCGATCAGCGGTCCGTCCCCCTCGTCGTGGGACATCGAGTTGAAGACGACGGCACGGCCACCGGGCCGCAGGACCTCGTGGGCCTTCCGCAAGAGGGCCGTGTTCTCCTCGGGGGTCCAGATGACCAGTTGGTGTGCGAAGAGCACACAGTCCATGGCCGCCGGGAACGGGTCGGCGAACATGTCGCACGGGTGTACCGAGACCCGGGAGGCCAGGCCCGCCTCGGCGATCCGCGCCTCGGTCACCTTGGCGGACGCGGGGATCTCCAGCACGGTGACGTCGAGGCCGGGATTGTGCCGGGCCAGGGCGATCGCGTTGACGGCGTCGCCACCGCCGCAGTCGAGCAGACGCTTCGCACCGGTGAGGTCGAGCTTGCGCACGAGGTGTTCGTTGGCCAGTTCGGACCAGGAGCGCATGTAGCGGTAGAAGACCTCTTCGAGGCGCGGGTGGCCGGCGAAGCGGTGGTACAGATCGGGGTCGTCACCCGGAATGCGCCGTAGGCCCACGTTGGTGTTCTGCCGCAGTGAGTCGACGAAGTCCGCCTGTCCTTCGTAGACGATGTGCTGTTCGAAGCCGACCGTGTCCTTGATCTTGGGCCAGGTCCCGTCCTTCTCGAGTGCGACGATGAGGTCGGCGACCCGGTAGCGCGACCCTTCCTTGACCGTCAGACCGAGGGAGGTGCACCCCAGCAGCAGAATGGCCCCGGCCCGCTCCTTGAGCTCCAGGTGGCCGCGGATCTCCGCCTCCGTCAGCGGGCCTTGTGCGAGGAGCAGTTCGATCAGGCCGAGTTCGCAGGCCGCGTTCAGGTACTGGAAGGCCGCGTGCCCGAACAGGATGAACGACAGGCGGTCCATGGTCAGCCCGTGAGCCGGCTGTCCGGGAGCGGCCTGCGCCCCGGAGGGCTGCGCCGTGGTGGATGACGTCATGAAGAGCCTTCTGGCGGCGTAGGAGGACGGGCGCGCATGCGCGGTGGCCGTGCGTCATGCGGCACTGTGGCGACGACGCATGCTCGCACGCGAGATCAGCGTGGCGAAGGACCCCTGGTCCCTGCGGGTGAACGGGTCACTCACTCGGTCCAGGGGCCGGTGTTTCCCGGCATCGGGCATGCCAGGATGCTGCGTCGGCGGGAATCCTTCCGTTTGTCCTCACGACAAAGGACTCCGGGCATGGAGCTGTACACGACCACGCTTTCCCCTCGTTCCCTGGAGCAGGACGCGGGTTCTGACGGAAAAAGGCCTCCGGAACTCCTGGGGATCGATCACATTCGGCTGTGCGTGGGAAACGCGCGGCAGGCAGCGTACTTCTATGTCACGGCTTTCGGCATGGAGCTGACCGCCCATCGCGCCGGTGAGAAGTCCCGCCACGGCACGGTGGAATATCTGCTCACCTCCGGTGAGGTGCGGCTCCTTGTCACCGGCGGAGTCGAGCCGGACAGCACCGCCGCCCGATGGGCCGCCGATCACGCGGACGGTGTCAGTGACATCGCCCTTGAAGTGGCCGACCTCGACGCAGCTGTGGCCCACGCGGTCGCCGCCGGGGCCACCCTGGTCCAAGAACCCACCACCCACGCCGACGAGTCGGGGCAGATCCGTACCGCCGCCCTCGCCACCTACGGGGAACTGCGCCACAGCCTGGTGGAACGCGGCCGGTACCAGGGATTGTTCATGCCCGGCTTCGACCGGCCGTCCGTGGCTCCCGCACCTCGCGGCCCCCGGCTCTTCCACCGCGTCGACCACACCGTGGGATGCGTGGAATACGGCCGCATGGACGAATGGGTCGACTTCTACCGGCGTGTACTGGGATTCAGCACCATGGCCGAGTTCATCGGCGACGACATCGCCACCGAGTACTCCGCTCTCATGAGCAAGGTCGTCGCCGACGGGACAGGAAAGGTGAAACTCCCGCTGAACGAACCGGCTCCCGGGAAGAAGCGGTCCCAGATCGACGAATACCTTCAGTACCACCGCGGGCCCGGCGTCCAGCACATCGCCCTGGAAACGGACGACATCCTCGCCGCGACCGATGCGCTCCGGTCGGCGGGCGTCGATTTTCTGACGACCCCCGACACCTACTACGACGACCCGGGACTCCGTGCCCGTATCGGGACGGTCCGCGTCGACATCGCCGCACTGCGCGAACGCGGAATTCTGGTCGACCGGGACGACGACGGCTATCTGCTGCAGATCTTCACCCGGCCACTCGTCGACCGCCCCACCTTCTTCATCGAATTGATTGAACGTCACGGAAGTCAGGGCTTTGGAAAAGGGAACTTCAAGGCCTTGTTCGAGGCTGTGGAACGTGAACAGGAACGCCGGGGAAACCTGTAGTCACGCCTGGACAGATCTGAGGAGCAGTCGGTGAACCGTGCGACTCTCGCCAAGAATCCGGATGACGTCACGCGCATGTTCGACGAAGCGGCCCACCGCTACGACCGGACCAACACGCTGCTGTCCGGCGGCCGCGACAGAGTGTGGCGCGCCCGTACCCGGGCGGCGCTGGGCCTCCGCGCGGGCGACCGATGCCTCGACGTCGCCTGCGGGACGGGGGTGTCCACCGAGGAACTGGCCAGGTCAGGAGCCACGGTCATCGGCATCGACCGCTCACCGGGGATGGTCTCCCAGGGCGGTGGCAGGTCCGTGGGCATCCGTGTCGGAGACGCTCTGTCGCTGCCCTTCGAGGCACACGCCTTCGACGCCGTGACCATCATGTTCGGCCTGCGCAACGTGGTCGATCCGGTGGCCGCGCTGCGCGAGATGGCACGGGTCACCCGGCCCGGCGGACGGCTTGTCGTCTGCGAGTTCAGCCACCCCGTCTGGCCGCCGTTCCGCACCGTCTACCTGCGCTACCTGATGGGCGGCCTGCCGCGGGTCGCCCGCGGTGTCTCCAGCAATCCGGCCGCCTACACCTACCTGTCGGACAGCATCCTCGCCTGGCCCGACCAGCCCCGGCTCGCCACGATGATCAAAGAGGCCGGCTGGGGACACGTCGCCTGGCGCAACCTCACCGGAGGCATCGTCGCGCTGCACCGCGCGACGGTCCCGCAGGCGTCCGACGCGTCGGGGTCCGACGCGTCGGGGTCCGGACCGAGGGAGCCACGAAAGTGAGGGGTCCGGAACGGATCGACTCACAGGTGCTCGTCGTGGGGGCCGGTCCGGCGGGATCGACGGCCGCGTACCACCTGGCGCGGCAGGGTGTGCACGTGGTCATGGTCGAAAAGGCGGTCTTTCCACGAGAGAAGGTCTGCGGGGACGGGCTGACCCCACGCGCCGTCCGGCACCTCGTGCGGATGGGCATCGACACGTCCGCTCCGGGCTGGAGCCGCAACCGGGGGCTGCGCTTCGTCTCCCGCGGAGTGGTCCTCGAGGTCGACTGGCCCGAAAGCGGCTCCTTCCCCGGCTACGGCCTCACCCGCACCCGGCACGACTTCGACCGGATCCTCGCCGAGCGGGCGGTCGCGGCGGGTGCCGTGCTGCACACGGGGACCAAGGCCGTCGAACCCGTCCAGGACGCGCGCGGGCGGATCACGGGCGTCGTCGCCGTGGGCCCCGAGCGCAGGCCCCTCACGTTCAGCGCGCCGGTGGTGATCGCGGCGGACGGCGTCGCCGGACGACTGAGCCTGGCCATGGGCGTCACCCGACTGGCGAGCCGTCCCGTGGGCACCGCTGTCCGCCGCTACTACCGCAGCCCCGTCAAGCACGAGGACCCCTATCTGGAGTCCTGGCTGGACCTGCGCCGCCCGGACGGACGGATCCTCCCCGGCTACAGCTGGATCTTCCCCATGGGCGACGGCCGGGTGAACGTGGGCCTCGGCGTCCTCAACGACTCGCGCACCGGGGCCACCGACATCCGCAAGATGCTCGCCCCGTGGCTCGATCGGACTCCGCAGGAGTGGGGGCTGCACGACGAGAGAAACGCCGACGGCCCGCTGCGCGGCGCCGCCCTGCCCATGGGATTCAACCGCCTGCCGCACTACCACCGCGGTCTCCTGCTGATCGGTGACGCGGGAGGCATGGTCAACCCGTGCAACGGCGAAGGCATCGCGTACGCCATGGAGTCGGCGGAACTCGCCGCCGACCTCGTGGCCCAAGCCGTCTGCCGGCCCTCAGGGGCTTCCCGTGAACAGGTCCTCAGCGGCTACTGCCAGGAGATCTCCACCCGCCTCGGCCGCTACTACCGCCTGGGACGGGGCTTCTCCTCGCTGATGGCCCATCCGATGTTCACCAGCCTGGTCACCCAGAACGCGGTGAAGTCGCCGCGCGTCATGGGTGCCATGGTGCGGTTGCTGTCGAACCTCTCCGACAGACCAGGGGCGGACGCCGTGGACCACCTGGTCAACTCCATGGTCCGCGTCATCCCTCGGGACCGGCGCCTCACCCTGCGGTAGTGGCGGCCGGCGAAGCCGGCGGGGGTGGCTGCGCCTTCCTCGCGGGCCGGGGAAAGATAGTGGCCGGTCGCGGTCGTCGGCCAAGAACCGCCCGGCCCGTTCGGTACGCACGAGCCGGTCGAAGGGTCCCCCGCGGCGGTCAGGAACCGCCCGGCCCGTTCCGCGCGCGGGCCGGTCGAAGAGCTCCCGGTCACGGCGACTTCCGCGGCGATCGTGGCACGGCCGTTTTCCTCCGGTCTTCACGTACCACGCCTGCGGTAGGCGGCAGCGGAGCCGTACGCCTCCGGGAGGGGCAGCGGTTCAGCCCGGCGGCTGCTTCGGTTCTCGGTGCCGGGCCTTACCGTTGACGCATGGATCTTCGACTGCGGGCAGTCCGGGGGCTGCGCCGAAGGACCGTGGCCGCCGTGGCCGCGGTCCTCCTCGTGCTGGCCGGTGCCGGCACGTGGACGGCCGCCGCCTTGGACGACGCGCCTGCCGTACACCGCGCCGACAGGCTCATGGACATGGGCGGCGGGGTCCGGATCGACACCTCGTACTTCACCTCGGGATCCGGCGGCCGCCGCCCGGCCGTCCTGCTGGCGCACGGCTTCGGCGGCAGCAAGAAGGACGTCGAGGGCCAGGCCGAGCAGCTCGCGCGTGACGGGTACGCCGTGCTGACCTGGTCGGCACGCGGATTCGGCAGGTCCACCGGGAAGATCGGGCTCAACGACCCCAAGGGCGAGGTGGCCGACGTCTCGAAGCTGATCGACTGGCTGGCGAAGCGGCCCGACGTCCAGCTCGACAAGCCCGGCGACCCGCGCGTGGGCATGGCGGGCGGGTCGTACGGCGGTGCCATCTCGCTGCTGGCCGCGGGGTACGACCACCGGGTGGACGCGATCGCCCCGGCCATCACCTACTGGAACCTGGCAGACGCCCTGTTCCCGAACGGGGTGTTCAAGAAGCTGTGGGCCGGCGTCTTCATGAACTCCGGCGGCGGCTGCGGCAGATTCACCACCGAGCTGTGCCGGATGTACGACCGGGTGGCCGAGTCCGGGATGCCCGACGCGCAGGCGCGGGCTCTGTTGGAGGAGCGGTCCCCGTTCGCGGTCGGCAAGGACATCAAGGTGCCCACGCTCCTGGTGCAGGGCCAGTCCGACTCGCTGTTCCCGCTCGGCCAGGCCGACGCGGCGGCCAGGGCGATCACGGCCAACGGCGCCCCCGTGGACGTCGACTGGATCGCGGGCGGGCACGACGGCGGGGACCTGGAGACGAGTCGCGTACAGGCCCGCGTCACGGCGTGGTTCGACCGCTATCTGAAGGACGAGACGGGTGTCGACACCGGCCCTGCCTTCCGCATCACCCGCACCGGCGGCTTCAACTCCACGGACGGCACGATCCTGCTCCGGGGCGCGAGCGGGGACCTGTACCCAGGGCTGGAGAGCGGGCGCAGGACGGTCTCGCTCAGCGGCCGGCAGCAGAGCTTCGCGAACCCGGCGGGTGCCAACCCGCCCGCTGTCTCCGCGCTCCCCGGTCTCGGCGGCCAGGGCGGCCTGTCCCAGCTGTCGTCGCTGGGCATCGGAGTGTCGCTGGACTTCCCCGGGCAGTACGCGCACTTCGACTCGCGGCCCGTACGCGGAGACCTGTGGATCACCGGCTCGCCGATGGTGACCGTCCATGTGACGTCGACGAGTGACGACGCCGTCCTGTTCGGCAAGGTGTACGACGTCGGGCCGGGCAGCGTCCAGCCGGTCCTGCCCTCACAACTGGTCGCCCCCGTCCGGGTGACCGGCGCCAAGGCCGGCAAGGACGTCACGCTGACCCTGCCCGCGATCGACCACGAGGTGCAGAAGGGACACCGGCTGCGGCTGGTCCTCGCCTCGACCGACCTCGGCTATGCCTCCCCGGCGGCGCCCGCCACGTACACGGTCGCCCTGAAGGGCGCTCTGGAGGTGCCCACGGCACCGGGTGTGACGACCGCGGCGGCCCCGCTTCCCTCATGGGTGTGGTGGTTCCCGCCGGCCGGCGCGCTGATCGCCCTCGCACTGCTCCTGACGGGCCGCAGGCGCCGAACGGCCACCGCGCCCGATCCCGTTCTGGACTCCGTGCCGCTGCAGATCACGGACCTGAGCAAGCGATACGCCGGCGCGGCGGACCGGTACGCGGTGCGGGACCTCTCGTTCCGCGTGGAGAAGGGCCAGGTGCTGGGCCTGCTCGGGCCGAACGGCGCCGGCAAGACCACGACGCTCCGCATGCTGATGGGTCTGATCAAGCCGGACGCCGGCGAGATCCGGGTCTTCGGCCATGCGATCCGTCCCGGTGCCCCGGTGCTGTCCCGGGTCGGCGCCTTCGTGGAGGGCGCCGGATTCCTGCCGCATCTGTCCGGCCGGGAGAACCTGGAGCTGTACTGGCGGGCCACGGGTCGCCCGCCCGAGGACGCGCATCTGGACGAGGCGCTGGAGATCGCGGGGTTGGGGGACGCGCTGGCGCGCGCGGTGCGCACCTACTCGCAGGGCATGCGTCAGCGCCTCGCCATCGCCCAGGCGATGCTCGGCCTGCCGGACCTGCTGATCCTGGACGAGCCGACCAACGGTCTGGACCCGCCGCAGATCCGCGAGATGCGCAAGGTCATGATCCGGTACGCGGCGGCGGGCCGCACGGTGATCGTCTCGAGCCACCTGCTGGCGGAGGTCGAACAGTCCTGCACCCACCTGGTGGTGATGGACCGTGGGCGCCTCATCCAGGCGGGCCCGGTGGACGAGATCGTGGGCTCCGGCGACACGCTCCTGGTCGGCCTGGCCGCCGATGTCCCCGACCCGCTGGTGGAGAAGGTGGCCGCGCTGCCCGGAGTGGCCTCGGCGGTACGGACGGAGGGCGGACTGCTGGTACGCCTGGCACCCCCCGCCGAGCCGATCGCCGCACCGGGACGCCACGCGGAGCCGACCGCCCCCGCGGAGCCGATGACACCGGTCGGTGTGTCCGGGGCGGCCGTTGCCACCGACGTGCCCGCCGGGCCGATGGTGACCAGGGACGGTTCTGCCGGGCCGGACTCGCCCGCCGGAGTCTCCGTGGTGGCACTCGCGCCCGCCGTGAGCCCTCAGGAACCGATCGCCTCCGGGACGGTCTCCGACGAGCCGGCCGTGTCCGAGGGCTCCGGCGAGCCGGTCGTGTCCGCCGTCTCCGCCGTGCCGGTCGGCGGCTCCGGCCGGTCGGCGGCAGCCGCTCGGCTTCTCGTCGAACTCATCCGGCTCGACGTGCCGGTGGCCTCGCTGGGTCCCCACCGGCGTCTCGAGGACGCCTTCCTCACTCTGATCGGAGGTTCCGCATGAGTGCGCTCGCCGAGCGGGCGGAGACGGCCGACGGTTACCGGGCACGGCGGACGCTGCCCCTGCGGGTCGAGCTCGTCCGGCAGTTGAAGCGGCGCCGGACGCTCGTCATGGGCGCGATCCTGGCTCTGCTCCCCTTCGTGCTGGTGATCGCCTTCGCCATCGGCGGTCAACCCGGCGCCCGCAACGGCCAGGTCACGCTGATGGACACGGCGACCGCGTCGGGCGCCAACTTCGTGGCGGTGAACCTCTTCGTGTCCGCCGGGTTCCTGCTGGTCATCCCGGTCGCCCTGTTCTGCGGTGACACGGTCGCCTCCGAGGCGAGCTGGTCCTCGCTGCGCTATCTGCTCGCGGCGCCCGTCCCGCGGTCCCGGCTGCTGTGGTCCAAGCTCGTGGTCGGTCTCGGCCTGAGCCTCGCGGCCATGGTGCTGTTGCCGGTCGTCGCCCTCGCGGTGGGCACGGCGGCCTACGGCTGGGGGCCGCTGGACATACCGACCGGCGGCTCCCTCGCCGCGGGCACGGCGGCCGGACGGCTCGCTGTCGTGGTGGCGTACATCTTCGTGTCCCAACTGGTCACCGCCGGGCTCGCGTTCTGGCTGTCGACCAAGACGGACGCGCCACTGGGCGCGGTCGGCGGTGCGGTCGGTCTCACCATCGTGGGGAACGTGCTGGACGCGGTCACCGCTCTCGGCCACTGGCGCGACTTCCTGCCCGCGCACTGGCAGTACGCCTGGGTCGACGCCGTTCAGCCCCGGCCGGAGTGGGCCGGCCTGATCCAGGGCACCGTGGTTTCCATAACGTACGCGCTCGTGCTGTTCGCGCTGGCCTTCCGGGGTTTCGCGCGCAAGGACATCGTGTCCTAGGTCAACGGAGGATCTCCCACCGGTCTCGGCGGCCGCCCGCCGTGGCCGGTTCGAGATCCATCCGCAACGCCCCGTACCGCACATCCGGGCCCCTTCCGCCGTCACAGTCACAGACGTCGACGTCAGCGGAGACAAGGGAGCACCCATGGGGGACTACCGGACACGACGACCGCGCGGCACACTGCTCGCGCTCGTGATCGCGGCTGGCCTGCTGATCACCGGCTGCTCGGGCGGCATCTCGGACCACTCGGGCAAGTCGTACGGCTCGGCCCCGTTCCCCGCCCCGGCGTACAGCGCGGGGCGGAGTGACGGCCGGGAGAGTGCGAACCACCTCTCCACGTTCGCACTGGACGTGGACACCGCCTCGTACGGCTACACGCGCCGCACCCTCGCCGAGGGACGTCTGCCGGATCCGGCGACCGTACGCCCGGAGGAGTTCGTCAACAGCTTCCGCCAGGACTACGAACGGCCGCACGGCAACGGCTTCAGCGTCACCGTCGACGGCGCGCGCACCGGCAAGGACGGCTGGTCGCTGGTCCGGGTCGGCCTCGCCACCCGCACCGCGCCGGAGGGCGAACGCCCGCCCGCCGCACTGACGTTCGTCATCGACGTCTCCGGTTCCATGGGCGAGCCCGGCCGCCTCGACCTGGTCAGGGACTCCCTCGGCATGTTGACCGACCGGCTGCGGGACGACGACTCGATCGCGCTCGTCACCTTCAGCGACGAGGCCAGGACGGTCCTGCCGATGACCCGCGTCGGCGGCCACCGCGCCCGCGTCCACGACGCGATCGACGAACTGCGGCCCACGGACTCCACCAACCTCGGCGCGGGTGTCCGCACCGGGTACGCCACCGCGGTCGAGGGTCTGCGCCCGGGCGCCACCAACCGGGTCGTGCTGCTCTCGGACGGGCTGGCCAACACCGGCGACACCGATGCCGACACCATCCTGGAGCGCATCGCGAACGCTCGCCGCGAGCACGGCATCACCCTCTTCGGGGTCGGTGTGGGCAGCGAGTACGGCGACGCGCTCATGGAACGCCTCGCCGACCGGGGCGACGGGCACACGACGTACGTCTCCTCCGACGAGGACGCCCGCAGCGTCTTCAGCGAGCAGTTGCCGCAGAACGTCGAGCTGACGGCCCGGGACGCGAAGGCCCAGGTCGCCTTCGACCCGCAGACCGTGGCGGAGTTCCGCCTCGTCGGCTACGACGACCGGCGCGTCGCCGACGAGGACTTCCGCGACGATCGCGTGGACGGCGGCGAGGTCGGTCCCGGCCACACCGTCACCGCGCTCTACGCGGTCCGCACCCGGCCCGGCACCACCGGGCACCTCGCCACGGCGAGCGTCCGCTGGCTGGATCCCGGCACCCGCGCCCCGCACGAGGAGTCGGGGCAGTTGGAGACCGGCTCCCTCGGCGACGATGTGTGGCGGTCCTCGTACGGACTCCAGGTCGCGGCGACGGCGGCGTACTTCGCCGACGACCTGCGCCAGGACGCCGCGTACCAGGCGGCCCGGCTCCCCGGCAGTCCAGGCCTCACCGCACTCGCGGAACACGCGGAGGGGCTGGCGGCGCGCCGGCAGGACACGGACGTACGGAGCCTCGCGAAGGCGATCCGGGAGGCGTCCGCACTGCGGGGCGCGGACTGACCCGTCCCCCGCACCGCGCGCCCTCGAACCGCACGATCCTTGTCCGCACCGTTGAAAATCCTTAACTCGCGAGTAAGTTGACCTCCAAGTAAGTACGCACGTCCGCACGCGAGCCGCGACCGGAGCCGTCATGAGCGTACGCAGGGATCTGAAACGGGCACGGAGGCGCAGCGACCTGGTGGACCGCACCGGGGTCGAGCTGATCAGGGACGATGCGGGGACGGTCCGCGAGGTGCGCAGCGCGCCGATGACGCCGCGCCCCTCGGCCGGCAGTACCGCCGACCTGCCCTTCACCAACGCGGCGGAGGCTCCCGGGGCGGTGGTGCTGCGCCGTCAGGAGGGGGCCACCTGGCGGCCGGTGACCGCGGCCGCCTTCGCCGCCGAGGTGACCGCCACCGCCAAGGGGCTGATCGCGGCGGGTCTCGAACCCGGCGACCGGGTCGCGGTCATGTCCCGCACCCGCTACGAGTGGACCGTTCTCGACTTCGCGATCTGGGCGGCAGGCGGACAGTCCGTTCCCGTCTACGCCACCTCCTCCGCCGAGCAGGTCGACTGGATCGTGCGGGACTCCGGAGCCCGCTTCGCCGTCGTGGAGAGCGCGGAGAACGCGCACACGGTCGCGACGGCGACGGCCTCGCATCCGCAGCCGCCGCAGGTGTGGCGTCTGGCCGAGGACGCCCTCGGCAGGCTCGCTGTCCTCGGCCGCGGCATCCCCGACGAGGAGGTGGCCAAACGCCGTGCCGCGCTCACCCCCGACACGGTGGCCACACTCTGCTACACCTCCGGCACCACCGGCCGCCCCAAGGGCTGCGTCCTCACCCACGCCAACCTGCACGCCGAGGCCGCCAACACCGTCGAACTGCTCCACCCCGTCTTCAAGGAGGTCACCGGCCAGGTCGCGTCGACCCTCCTGTTCCTGCCGCTGGCCCACATCCTGGGCCGCACCCTGCAGATCGCCTGTCTGATGGCCCGTATCGAGCTGGGCCACTTCCCGAGCATCAAGCCCGATGAACTGCGGCCCGCGCTACGGGAGTTCCGCCCCACGTTCCTGGTGGCCGTCCCTTATCTCTTCGAGAAGATCCACGACACGGGTCGTGCCACCGCCGAACGGATCGGCCGCGGCGCCTCCTTCGACCGCGCCGACCGTATCGCGGTCAGCTTCGGTGCGGCGCACCTGAAGAAGTTCCTGGGCGGCGGCAAGGGCCCGGGCCCGAGGTCGTATGCGGCGTGGGCACTGTACGACCTGCTGGTCTACCGGCGGATCCGCAAGGAGCTGGGCGGCCGGATGCAGTACGCCATCAGCGGCGGCTCCCCGCTCGACCGGGATCTCAGCCTGTTCTTCTACGCCGCCGGGATCATGGTCTACGAGGGCTACGGGCTCACCGAGACGAGTGCCGCCGCCACCATCGTCCCGCCCCTCGGGCCCCGCCCCGGCACGGTGGGCCTGCCCGTCCCGGGCACGGCCGTCCGCATCGCCGACGACGGCGAGGTCCTGATCAAGGGCGGCGTGGTCTTCGGCGGGTACTGGAACAACCCCGCGGCGACGGACGCCGTGCTCAGCGGCGACTGGTTCGCCACGGGCGACCTGGGGGCGCTCGACCAGGACGGCTATCTCACCATCACCGGCCGGAAGAAGGACATCCTCATCACCAAGGGCGGCAAGAACGTCTCCCCCGCCGTCCTGGAGGACCGGCTGCGCAGCCGCTCGCCCGTCGGCCAGTGCATCGTGGTGGGCGACAACCGCACTTATGTCGCCGCCCTGATCACCCTGGACCCCGAAGCGGTCGCCCACTGGCTCGCCGTGCGCAAACTGCCCGCGGACACCCCGATGTCCGAGGTGGTCCGCGATCCGCAGATGCGCGCGGAGGTGCAGAAGGCCGTCGACCACGCGAACCAGGCGGTCTCCCGGGCGGAGTCCATCCGCAGATTCGCCTTGGTCGAGGGCGAGTTCACGGAGGAGAACGGACTGCTCACCCCCTCCCTGAAGATCAAGCGGCAAGCCGTGACAAAGGCGTACGCGCGGGAGATCGAGGGACTGTACGGCGACTGAGGCCGTACGAGAGCCGTCGCACCGGCCTGAGCGCGCCAAAGGGGCGGCCCGCCGAGCCGCGGCGGGCCACTCCTGGTGTACCGGGCTCAGCTGTTGCCGGTTCCGTTGCCGGACAGGACCGGGATGTCGTCCAGGATGTGCGACAGCGGCTCGTCGCCCTCGGCCTGGGTGGAGTTCTCGGTGCACTGCTGGTTCTGCGGCGACGACAGGACCGGGACGTCCTGGACGGCGACCGGCACGACGCCCACGAGCGAACCGGCGTTGACCTTGGCCGGCAGGCCGACACAGGGCTTGTTCAGCGAGCCCTGGACGAGCGCCATCTGGGGGCTCATGCTGCCGTACGTGGCCGAGTTGCCGTACTGCTGCGTGGAGCTGTTGCCGTTGGTGGACGTCGTGCCACCGTCGTCGCTGATCGCCAGCGCCTGCTGTGCGGCCGCCGCCGAGGCGCCGACAACGGATGCGGCGACTACCGCGGCAGCCATGAACTTCTTCATCACTTGCTAGTCCCTTCTGGAGAAACCCCGTCCACCGGAGCGCTCTGGACAACTACCAGGCGATCTCTTGGTTGCTCCCATTCACTCCGATGGTCCATACGGAGGAGTGGAACAGGGCCGCGCCCCACCTGCGGAATGGCCGAATCAGCCGCCATGGACCGGCCCGTCCGAGTGAATTTCCGAAACCAATCCGAGGGGGCCAGGTCGGTGGCAGAGCAGGACCATGGATCTTGGCCGGGAAAGGTACGGGAAATGTTCCGCAAGGGAATGGCCGGCGTCCGCAGCGGCTGCTCGTCCAGGGCTCGCCCAGCAGGCTCTCCGTAGGCCCGCCGGCGAAGGCGAACGCCGGATCGCCCGTGGGCCTCATGCCGGTCGCGGCCCAGGACGTGCCGGCCCTCGGCCGCGCAGAACCAGCGGTGCACTGGGAACTTGACCCGGGCAAAGGGTGACGAATCGTTTTCGCACCTCGTGAACGACATCCCGGTCCCGTCGGGCAACGGCACCGGCAGCAGCCGAGGTTCGGGCTGCACGCGGCTGCACGCAACGAACAGGTCAGCGGCGAGTTGGGCCGTGCACCGGAGCAACTCCCCATCCCGCTGGGTGCATTGCCTCGACTCTTGCGGGACCGGATCGATCCCCGATGCACTTTGCGTATGAATTCACCGGCGGCGTTCGGGTGAATTAGTTGGCGCATGCAGTTCGGGAGTTGCTTCAGCCGCCTATTCCTCGTTTCACAGTGTGCAGGTCGTGCGGCGAGCTGTTCAAGTTGTGCTCGCTCGGCTCCGGCCGTCACAGGGGCACGACCGCACAGAAGGGAAACCACGTGAAGCACAAGAAGAGCGCTGCCGTTGTCGCCGGCGCCATCATGGCCCTGGGAATGGCTGCTCCGGCGATGGCCGACTCGGGCGCCGAAGGTTCCGCCGTCAACTCTCCGGGTGTTCTGTCCGGGAACGTCATCCAGATTCCGGTGCACGTGCCCATCAACGCGTGCGGCAACACGGTCAACGTCATCGCGCTGCTGAACCCGGCGTTCGGCAACGCGTGCTCCAACAGCTGACGTCATAGCCGCCGCGGCTGATGTCCTCACTCACCAGCCGCCCGGCCGTGTCAGGGCCGGCCTTGGACTGCACTTCACGGCTCCAGGGCCGGCTTTCCCACTACTACCAGCAGGAAGACAACTAGAGTGCGACAGACCCTGAGCAGGGGAATGGTCGCGGCGGCCGCCGCGACGGGCATCCTCTCCCTGTGCGGCAGCCCGGTGTTCGCGGACTCGCAGGCCGACGGCACCGCGGCCGGATCACCGGGCGTCGCGTCCGGCAACACCGTCCAGGTCCCCGTGCACATCCCGGTCAACGTCTGCGGCAACACGGTGAATGTGGCTGCGGCGCTGAACCCCGCGTTCGGCAACTCCTGTGCCAACGGCCGCCCCGCAGCGCAGGCGGCCCCTGTGCAACAGGCCCCCTCCGTCCCGGCGCAGACCCCCCGTGACAGCGGTTCCAGCTGCGCCCCGTGCTCGAGCGGCCCCGGCAGGGTCCAGCCTGGTGTCGGCGTCTCGCACACACCGGAGCAGGGGACCAGCCAGACCGGCCAAGAACACCCCGCACAGCCCAGCGTTCCTCAGCAGCCGAACACGCCGGAGATCGGCGTGCCGGCGATCAACTCGCCCAGCACGCAGACGCACGTGGCGCCCGCCGCCCTGGCCGAGACCGGTAGCGAGGGTCTGCTCGCGGCCTCGGCGGTCAGCGTCGCGATGCTGACCGGCGGGCTCATCCTGTACCGGCGGGGCAGGACCACGTCCCACCGCTAGCGGGCCGGTGCCGGGCACCTCGCGCGCCCGGCACCCGCGCCGCACAATTCCTCCTCACGGCACGGCCCAGGGGCGGTAACCCATTCACATGGGTGCCGCCCCTGGGCCGTATCCGTGTGCGGAACTCGACGGTGGGTCCGGTCCGGCGAAGACGCCGTCGACGGCCCCGAATTCATCATCCGTGTCACAAAGAACTCCTCCGTGTCACACATGTCCCGGATACTCGGCCCTTCCGTCACACCCGGTTCACAAGCCCTGTCCGCTTCGCGAGGTGCCTCGTTGAGGGAGCACAGGCTTTGTGATCGCCAGCGCAGCGCCCGGCTCCCCCGACGACCTCCCCCAGGTCGTCGCCGCGGCGCGCGCGGGGAGGTGCTGCTGATGACCGAACGTCGTCTCTGGTCCTACAAGGAGATCGCCGCGCACATCCGGGTGCGGCCGGACACCGTGAGGTCCTACCGCAAACACGGACTGCTTCCGCCGCCCGACCATGTGGAGGGCGGAAAGCCCTACTGGTACGCCGACACGGTGCGCAACTGGGTGGCCTCCCGCCCCGGCAATCGCGGCCGCGGAGAGACCTGACTTTCCCACGCCTGCGGCCCGCCCCACGCGGGGCGGGTCACTCGCCCGTCGTCGCCTTCGCGGCCGTGCCGGGTGCGTAGCTCCGGGGGCCGGAAGGGACCGCGACGACCCGGCCCGTCCGTCTAGGACGTCTCAGATCCACGGTTCGATCACCGTCACTCCGTTGCCCGGCGCAGTACCCATCGCTGCCAGGGCCTCGGGGGACGCGCTCAGCGGAATCGTCGAGGTGACCAGGAGGTCGGGGCGCAGGGCGCCGGAGCGCACCAACTCCAGCATGGGCGGGTAGGTGTGGGCCGCCATGCCGTGGCTGCCGAGGATCTCCAGTTCCAGGGCGATGGCCCGGGACATGGGCACCGGGGCCGTGCCTGTCGTCGACGGCAGCAGGCCGACCTGGACATGGCGGCCGCGGCGGCGCAGGCCGTTCACCGATGCGGCACAGGTTGCCGGGGAGCCGAGCGCGTCGAGGGAGACGTGGGCGCCGCCGCCCGTCAGGGCGCGGACGGCATCCGCCGTGTCCTCGGTGCCCGTGGCGTCAAGGCACTCGGCCGCCCCGAACTTCCGTGCCAAATCGAGGGCCTGAGGCGATACATCGACGGCGACGACCCTCGCACCACACGCCGCCGCGATCATCACCGCTGAGAGGCCGACACCGCCGCAGCCGTGCACCGCGACCCACTCCCCCGCCGCAGTCCGGCCCTGCTGGACGACCGCGCGGAAGGCCGTGGCGAACCGGCAGCCCAGCGACGCGGCCGTCCGGAACGACATGTCCTCGGGGACCGCGACGAGATTCACGTCCGCGTGCTCCAGCGCCACGTACTGTGCGAAGGAACCCCAGTGCGTGAACCCCGGCTGGGTCTGCCGCTCGCACACCTGCTGGTCGCCCGCCGCACAGGACGGACAAGTCCCGCAGGCGCAGACGAAAGGCACCGTGACCCGATCGCCGGGCCGCCACCTGGTCACTGCGGCGCCCACCTCCTCGACCACACCGGCCAGTTCGTGCCCGGGCACATGGGGAAGGGCGATGTCCGGGTCGTGTCCCATCCAGCCGTGCCAGTCGCTGCGGCACAGGCCCGTCGCCTCGACGCGCACCACGACACCGTGCTCGGAAGGCTCCGGGTCCGCCACCTCGCGCACCTCGGCCGACTCTCCGTACCGCTCGAACACCACCGCACGCATACGACCGCACCCTCCGCCCGCGTCTGCGATCTCCGGGGCCGAGCCCGGACCCGGAGATCATCCCTCCGACGGAACGCTAGCCGCGCGCCCCGGCCTTGTCGCGGCCCCGGTCGGCCTCCGGTTCCTGGACGACGACTGCCACCGGTTCCTCCTCGCGCAGCCCGAACCGCTGGTGGAAGCGCCGCAGTGGTGCGGGAGCCCACCAGGTGGCCCGGCCGGTCAGTCGCATCACCGCCGGGACCAGCAGGCTGCGCACGACCATCGCGTCCATCAGGACCGCCAGCGCGATGCCCAGACCGAGCATCTTGGTGTTGGTCACCCGTGAGGTACCGATCGCGACCATCACCACCGCCAGGATGGCCGCCGCCGCAGTGATCAGCCCGCCGGTGCGCTGCAGCCCGAAGCGCACCGCCTCACGGTGGTCGCCCGTGTGGTCGTACTCCTCCTTGATACGGGACAGCAGGAAGACGCCGTAGTCCATGGAGAGACCGAAGGCCACGCAGAACATCAGGACCGGCAGCGTCGTCTCGATCGAGCCTGGACTGGTGAAGCCGAGCAGGCCCGACAGATGCCCGTCCTGGAAGACCCAGACCACCGCACCGAACATCGCCGTGAGACTCAGTGCGTTGAGCAGGACCGCCTGCACCGGAATCAGCACGCTGCCGGTGAGCAGGAAGACCAGGAGCAGGGTGATCGCGGCGATGACGGCCGCCGCCCAGGGCAGCCGCTCGGCGATCGCGTGCTTGGAGTCCACCAGGATCGCGGCCGTGCCCGTCACCGACGTGTCGAACGGGGCTCGGACGCCGCGCAGTTCGCCGACCAGCCGCTGCGCTCCGGAGTCCACCGCTTCGCCCCTCGGCTGGACCGTGAAGTACGCCTTCTCGCCGCTGACCAGCGGTCCCTCCACCCGCTGCACCTCGGGCAGAGCTGCGACACGGTCCTTGTAGGCGGCGTACTGCGCCGGGGTGGCCCGTCCGTCGGCGAGCACCTCCAGGGCGCCGCCCGGGCTGCCCGGGAACCCGTCGCGAATATGCTGCTGCACCACATGGGACTCGGCGCCCGAAGGCAGCTGGCGGTCGTCCGCCGTGCCGAACTTCACGCCTAGGAAGGGCAGTCCGAGGATCACCAGGCCGACCGTGGTGGCCACGGCGAAGAGCGGGGCACGCCGCATCACGAGCCTCGCCATCCTGCCCCAGCCGGTGCCCTGCCGGGCCTCCCGCGGGGCCCCGCGCCTGAACAGCCGCCTCAGGTCGAGGGCGTTCACCCGGTGGCCCAGCAACACCAGGGCCGCCGGGAGCAGGACCAGGGCTGCCGCCGCGGCCAGGAGCACCACCGCGATGCCGGCGTAGGCGAAGGAGCGCAGGAAGTACTGGGGGAAGACCAGCATCGCGGCCAGGGAGACGGCCACCGTCAGGGCGGAGAAGAGGACCGTCCGTCCCGCGGTGCGCAGCGTCACGGCGACGGCGCTCAACGGGTCGCCGTCCGTGGACAGTTCCTCGCGGAACCTGCGCACGATGAACAGCGCGTAGTCGATGGCGAGGCCGAGACCCAGCGCCGTGGTGAGGTTCAGCGCGAAGACGGACACGTCGGTGAGCTCGGTGAGCCCGCGCAGCACGGCGTTGGTGCCGAGGATGGCGACGATGCCGATGCCCAGCGGGAGCAGGGCCGCGACCGCGCTGCCGAAGACCATCACCAGCAGCACCAGGGTGATCGGCAGGGCGATCAGCTCCGCCCGGGCCAGATCCTCCTGGATGGTCGTCTGCATCTCGGAGCGCACGGCGACCGGGCCGCCGACCTTCACCGTCACCGGGCCGTGTGCTCCCCGGTAGGAGGGCGCGATGCGGTCCAGGGTGTCGCTCGCCGCCTTCTCCTCGCCCGTGATGTGCGCCGCTATCAGCGCCTCGTGGCCGTCCGCGGCGCGCAGCGCGGGCGCGCCCGACTTCCAGTAGGAGCCGACTCCTGTGACACCGCGCTCCGAGGCGAGCCGCGCGGTCAGGCGCTCGGCCTCGGCGGCGACCGCCGGATCGTCCACGGACCTGTGCCCGGAGTCGACGAGGAGCAGCAGATTGGGCTGCGAGGCGGGGAACTCACGCTCCAGCGCCGTGGTCGCGTACGTGGACTGGGCGGCCGGGTCCTGCCAGCCGCCGCTGCCCAGCCGGTCGGCGACCCCGCTGCCGGCCACCACGGCCAGCGCGGTGAGCAGCAACGCGACGAGCAGCGACAGCCGGGGGCGCGCGGTCACGAAGCGGGTCCAGCCGCCGGGCCGCGCACCTCCCGGTCCTGTACCCCCAGGGTCCACGCCCGGTTCGGATCCGCCCCCTTCGTCGCGCCTGTCCCGGCGAACTGTGTTGTTGACTTCGGCCATGATGCGGTGTCCCCTTCACCGTGACCCCGCATCCTGTACGTCCGTGCAGGGGGCATGGGTCGTCCATTGCACATAGACTGGCAAACACGAGTCTTCGCTCGCGTTCCAAGAATGCGAGCGACCGCTCGCGTCTGTCAATCGCGTTCCGAGAAGCTGGGGATAACGCGTGCCCAAGAGTCAGCAGACGGAGGGGCCGGTCACCGGGCCGGCCACGGAACCGGCCGAGCAGCAGCCGCAGGAGACCAGGCCACGCCGCCGCCAGGCGCGCGGCGAGCGCCGCATCGCCCAGCTCCTGCAGGCCGCCGCCACGGTCTTCTGCCGCACCGGCTACACCGCCGCGAGCACGAACGCGATCGCCCGGGAGGCCGGCGTCTCCCCGGGCACCCTGTACCAGTTCTTCCCGAACAAGGAAGCGATCGCGATCAGCCTCGGCGACGAATTGCTGCGGCAGTGGCAGGAGTCGCAGGACCGGGCCCTCGCCCAGGAGAACCTCGGGCTGCCCCTGGCCGAGATGCTGGACGCGACCCTCGACCCGTTGATCGCCTTCAACGTCGAGAACCCCGCCTTCGCCGTCCTCCTGCACGGCCCGGACACCCCCGGACCGATCGCCCAGGAGCACAACACCCTGCACGAGGCCTCGCTCACCCGCATCGAGCAGATGGTCGCGGGCTATCTGCCGAGCACGCCGTCCGACGAGCGCTCCCGGACCGCGAACATGGCGCTCGCCCTCTTCAAGGCCGGCCTCGACCTGATCATGTCCCACGAGGGAGTGGAGCGGGAGGCGTACATCACCGAACTGAAGAGCGTGATGTACCGGTACCTGGAGCCACTTCTGGGCGACAAGCCCAGCCCCTGAGGCCGTCGCGCTGCCGCCGAGGCTCGGCACGGCGGCCGCGCCCGCGCAGCAGCCCCCATCCCGCGGTCCCGACCCCGGCTCCGACCCCCGCCGCCCCGGCCCGGCCCCATACCGCGACCCCGGCGCACCCCCACCCCGCCCGCCGACCCACACGCCGGCCCCGCACGGCAGACGGGCCCGCGCGGCAGCCCAGGTCCGCAGCCCGGCCCCGCGCGCCGGACCCCAGGCCCGAGGAGCGCGCCCGCGACGCGCCCCGAGCCTCTTTGATGAATACCCCCTAGGGGTATATTGTGGTTGCACGTAAGCCTCACGTGTCTCCTCGAGGAGTAAGACATGACCGCGCAGACCGACGCCCCTGGTTCCGTGACGACCCTCTACAAGGTGAGCGGAATGAGCTGCGGGCACTGCGAAGGCGCCGTCTCCGGCGAGATCTCCGGGATCACCGGAGTCAGCTCGGTCACCGCCGTCGCATCCACCGGCGAGGTGACCGTGGTCTCCGCCGCGCCCCTCGACGACGAGGCCGTGCGGGCCGCGGTCGACGAGGCCGGTTTCGAACTCGTCGGCAGGGCCTGAAGCACCAGCATCTGCTCTCCGCACCGGGCCGTGCCGACCAGCTGATACTGGCTCCGCACGGCCTGGTCCGTTGTCTGGAGTCCGGACATGACCAGCACCACAGCACCCGCCCCTACAGAGGTCGCCGCACTCGCCGAGGTCGAGCTCACCATCGGCGGCATGACCTGTGCCTCCTGCGCGGCCCGGGTCGAGAAGAAGCTCAACCGCATGGACGGCGTCACCGCCACGGTGAACTTCGCGACGGAGAAGGCGAAGGTCGCGTACGCCCCGGGGATCGAGGTCGCCGACCTGATCGCCACGGTGGTGAAGACCGGCTATACCGCGGAAGAACCCCCGCCGCCCCGGCCCGAAGCGGCCGACGGGCCCAAGGAGACCGACGGCGGCGGCCGGGACCCCGAGTCGGCCGCCCTCCGTCAGCGCCTCACCGTCTCGGCGCTGCTCGCCCTGCCCGTCGTGCTGCTCTCAATGGTCCCGGCCCTGCAGTTCGACAACTGGCAGTGGCTCTCACTCACGCTGGCCGCTCCCGTCGTCGTATGGGGCGGACTGCCGTTCCACAGGGCCGCGTTCACCAACGCCCGGCACGGCGCCGCGACCATGGACACCCTGGTCTCGGTCGGCACGCTCGCCGCGTTCGGCTGGTCCCTGTGGGCGCTGTTCTGGGGAGATGCCGGGATGCCCGGCATGCGTCACGGCTTCGACCTCACCGTCTCGCGCACCGACGGCTCCTCGACCATCTATCTCGAAGTGGCGGCCGGAGTCGTCGCGCTCATCCTGCTCGGCCGCTATCTGGAAGACCGCTCCAAGCGGCGCGCGGGCGCGGCACTGAAGGCGCTGCTGGAACTCGGCGCGAAGGACGTGGCGGTCCTGCGCTACGAGGAGAGCGGGCGCGACGCGCTCCAGGGTGACGGCGATGGCACGCAACGGGCCGTCGCTCGTGAAGTACGCATTCCGGTGGCGCGGCTGGCCGTCGGCGACCGGTTCGTCGTACGGCCCGGCGAGAAGATCGCCACGGACGGGACGGTCGTCGAGGGTGTCTCAGCGGTCGACGTCTCCATGCTGACCGGGGAGTCGGTGCCGGTCGACGTGGCGGCCGGCGACACCGTGACCGGTGCGACCGTGAACGTGGGGGGCCGGCTGGTGGTCGAGGCGACCCGGGTCGGCGCCGACACACAGCTGGCGCGGATGGCGCGGCTCGTCGAGGACGCACAGAACGGTAAGGCCGAGGTGCAGCGGCTCGCCGACCGCGTCTCCGGGATCTTCGTCCCCGTCGTGCTGCTCATCGCCCTGGGCACGTTCGGGGTGTGGCTCGGTGTCACCGGCGACATGGTGGCCGCGTTCACCGCGGCCGTCGCGGTGCTGATCATCGCCTGCCCCTGTGCGCTGGGCCTGGCCACCCCGACCGCGCTGATGGTGGGCACGGGCCGCGGCGCCCAGCTGGGCATCCTCATCAAGGGCCCGGAGGTTCTGGAGTCCACACGCCGGATCGACACGGTGCTCCTGGACAAGACCGGCACGGTCACCACCGGACGCATGACCCTCCAGGGGGTGTACTCCGCCGAGGACGCCGACGAGAAGGAGGTCCTGCGGCTCGCAGGCGCCCTGGAGCACGCCTCCGAGCACCCCATCGCCCAGGCGATCGCGGCGGGCGCCCAGGAGCGCGTCGGCGGCCTTCCTGAGGTGGAGGGCTTCGAGAACGTCCCCGGGCTGGGCGTCCGCGGGCGCCTGGAAGGGCACGAGGTCACCGTGGGCCGCTTCTCGGGCACCCTCCCTGCCTCCCTGGGCCGGGCGAAGGCCGGGGCCGAGACAGAGGGGCGTACGGCCGTCGTGGTGGCCCGGGACGGCGTGGCCCTGGGCGTACTCACCGTCGCCGACGCGGTCAAGGAGAGCAGTGCCGAAGCCGTACGGGAACTGCGCGCGCTCGGGCTGAAGCCGGTCCTGCTGACCGGTGACAACCGGGCGGTGGCGGAGGCCGTGGCGCGCGCCGTCGGCATCGACGCGGGCGAGGTGATCGCCGAGGTGCTGCCCCAGGACAAGGTCGAGGTCGTCCGGCGCCTCAAGGCCGAGGGGCGGACGGTCGCCATGGTCGGTGACGGCGTCAACGACGCCGCCGCGCTCGCCACCGCCGATCTGGGCCTCGCCATGGGTACCGGCACGGACGCGGCGATCGAGGCCAGCGATCTCACGCTGGTGCGCGGTGATCTGCGGGTGGCCGCGGACGCGATCCGGCTGTCGCGGCGGACGCTTGCCACGATCAAGGGAAACCTCGTGTGGGCGTTCGGATACAACGTGGCCGCTCTGCCGCTGGCCGCCGCCGGGCTCCTCAACCCCATGATTGCCGGTGCGGCCATGGCGTTCTCCTCGGTGTTCGTCGTCACGAACAGCCTTCGGCTCCGGACGTTCTCCTGACGCAAGAGCCGCAGCCCCTCTAGAGTCCGAGGCGTGCCTCACATAAGCTCTTCACAAGGCTCGCGCATCATCCTTACGCTGGAGCCTCGATCGCCATTTCGGGGCTCTTGCGCACCTTCAGGACATATGCAAGAGACGCAGATCACAATGATGTGAACGTAACCAGCGGAAGGGTTCGTGAGTCTAAGTTGGCGATGTCAGAAGCGTCTTGGGGGGCGTGACTGACATCTGGGGATGTCTTGGGGGACGTTCCCAGGAACTGCGTTGCCGGGGCACGTACACCGGGGAGCTTTGAGCGGCCCTCCCGTCGGTACGCGTCCCGGCAGACCGCATCGCAGTGGTACGCCGAGTTGTGCTCGTTTTGCTCGCAGCGATTCAGGCGCTGTCCCGCAGACGCCCGGCCGGATCCCGTGGGGGGAATCCGCACCGGGACATGGGAAGGCGCCCTGTGTGCCGGCCCGTGGGGGGACCGTCTGCAGGGCGCCTTCCGCTTATTGCATGACGCGCAACACGCACCAGGCGTACGCCGCTCTACGACGACGTACGCCTTACGTACACAGAGACATACGCCTCACGTACGCGGAAATACTCAGCGCTCCTCGACCGGAACGAAGTCGCGCTCGACCACGCCCGTGTAGATCTGGCGCGGACGGCCGATACGCGAGCCCGGCTCCTTGATCATCTCGTGCCACTGGGCGATCCAGCCCGGCAGCCGGCCGAGGGCGAACAGGACCGTGAACATCTCGGTCGGGAAGCCCATCGCGCGGTAGATCAGGCCGGTGTAGAAGTCCACGTTCGGGTAGAGCTTGCGCTCGACGAAGTAGTCGTCGGACAGCGCGTGCTCCTCCAGCTTGAGGGCGATGTCGAGGAGCTCGTCCTCCTTGCCGAGGGCGGAGAGCACATCGTGCGCGGCGGCCTTGATGATCTTGGCGCGCGGGTCGAAGTTCTTGTAGACCCGGTGGCCGAAGCCCATCAGGCGGACGCCTTCCTCCTTGTTCTTCACCTTGCGGATGAAGGTGTCGACGTCGTTGCCGGAGTCACGGATGCCCTCGAGCATCTCCAGGACGGACTGGTTGGCACCGCCGTGCAGCGGGCCCCACAGCGCGTTGATGCCGGCCGAGATCGAGGCGAACATGTTGGCCTGCGAGGAGCCGACCAGCCGGACCGTGGAGGTCGAGCAGTTCTGCTCGTGGTCCGCGTGCAGGATGAGCAGCTTGTCCAGCGCGGAGACGACGACCGGGTCGAGGTCGTACTCCTGCGCGGGGACGGAGAAGGTCATGCGCAGGAAGTTCTCGACGTAGCCGAGGTCGTTGCGCGGGTAGACGAAGGGGTGCCCGATCGACTTCTTGTAGGCGTACGCGGCGATCGTCGGCAGCTTGGCGAGCAGGCGGATCGTGGAGAGGTTGCGCTGCTTCTCGTCGAAGGGGTTGTGGCTGTCCTGGTAGAACGTGGACAGCGCGGAGACCACCGAGGAGAGCATCGCCATCGGGTGCGCGTCGCGCGGGAAGCCCGTGTAGAAGTTCTTGACATCCTCGTGCAGCAGGGTGTGCTGCGTGATCTCGTTCTTGAAGGCGGAGAGCTCGTCGACGGACGGCAGCTCACCGTTGATCAGCAGGTAGGCGACCTCCACGAAGGTGGAGCGCTCGGCCAGCTGTTCGATCGGGTAGCCGCGGTACCGGAGAATGCCCTGCTCGCCGTCGAGGTAGGTGATGGCGGATTTATATGCGGCGGTGTTGCCGTAACCGCTGTCCAGGGTGACCAGACCGGTCTGGGCGCGGAGCTTCCCGATGTCGAAGCCCTTGTCACCGACGGTGCTGTCGACCACCGGGTAGGTGTACTCGCCGCCGTCGTACCGCAGTACTACAGAGTTGTCGCTCACGTCTTCCCTCACCGACGTAGTGCCTCATCTTCGAGGTGCCCTGACTGTCTCTACCATCCCCCATTTGGCGCAGGAGAGTGCACTCGGGGTCGACCCTTGGGCTTATCGGCGGCACTGAGTGCCGTCAACCTGCTCATCCTGCCCGCCTCCGCGTGGTTCCGGAAGTGCTCTGTGACCTTTGCGACTCGTTTGATCGATCATTTTTTTGGATTGCCGTCGGGAGGCCTGCAACTCGGGCCCCGGAGGGCCTCGGGGACGGTCTGGAGTCTGCCCTTGCGGGGCTCCGGAGACGGGTCCGGACCCCGCCCTTCCGGGACCCCCGGGCGGTCTGGAACCGGGATGCCCGGGCTCAGTCCTTGAGGCGTCTCGGGGACAACCGGTAATCCAGGGCCGTGCCGCGCCGGCCCGCCGACACCGTACGCACCGCCTGTCCGATCGCCTTGCGTGAACCGACGAGCACGACCAGCTTCTTGGCGCGGGTCACCGCGGTGTACAGCAGGTTCCGCTGGAGCATCATCCACGCCCCGGTGGTCACCGGAATCACCACGGCCGGATACTCACTGCCCTGGGAGCGGTGGATGGTCACCGCGTAGGCGTGTGCCAGCTCGTCCAGCTCGTCGAACTCGTACGGGACCTCCTCGTCCTCGTCCGTCAGCACCATGAGGCGCTGATCGACCGGGTCGAGCGAGGTGACCACGCCCACGGTGCCGTTGAAGACACCGTTTTTCCCTTTTTCGTAGTTGTTGCGAATCTGGGTGACCTTGTCGCCGACACGGAAGACCCGGCCGCCGAACCGCTTCTCCTGCAGGTCGGGGCGGGCAGGGGTGATCGCCTGCTGGAGCAGCCCGTTCAGGGTGCCCGCGCCGGTGGGTCCCCGGTGCATCGGCGCGAGCACCTGCACATCCCGGCGTGGGTCGAGCCCGAACCGGGACGGGATCCGCCGCGCCGCCACGTCCACCGTGAGCCGGCCGGCCTCCTCGGTGTCGTCCTCCACGAAGAGGAAGAAGTCCTTCAGACCGTCGGTGAGCGGGTGCTGCCCGGAGTTGATGCGGTGCGCGTTGGTGACCACGCCCGACTGCTGGGCCTGGCGGAAGACGCGGGTGAGGCGGACGGCAGGGATGGGGCTCCCGTCGGCGAGCAGATCCCTGAGGACCTCTCCCGCGCCGACGCTCGGGAGCTGGTCCACGTCGCCGACGAAGAGGAGATGGGCACCCGGTGCCACGGCCTTGACCAGCTTGTTGGCGAGCAGCAGGTCGAGCATCGAGGCCTCGTCGACGACGACCAGATCGGCGTCGAGGGGACGGTCCCTGTCGTATGCGGCATCACCGCCGGGCTTCAGTTCGAGCAGCCGGTGGACGGTGGAGGCCTCGGCACCCGTGAGCTCGGAGAGCCGCTTGGCGGCGCGCCCTGTCGGGGCGGCGAGCACGACCTTGGCCCGCTTGGCCCGGGCGAGCTCGACGATGGACCGTACGGTGAAGGACTTGCCGCAGCCGGGACCGCCGGTCAGGACGGCGACCTTCTCGGTCAGCGCCAGCCGTACCGCCTCCTCCTGCTCGGGCGCCAGCTCGGCTCCCGTGCGGCCCTTGAGCCAGCCCAGCGCCTTGTCCCACGCCACGTCCCGGAAGGCGGGCATCCGGTCGTCCTCCGTCCGCAGGAGACGCAGCAGCTGGGCGGAGAGGGAGAGCTCGGCGCGGTGGAAGGGGACGAGGTAGACGGCGGTGACGGGATCCCCTCCGTCCGGTCCCGGTACCCGTTCCCGTACGACACCGGGGTCCGAGTCGTCCTCGGGGGGCGCCGCCAGCTCGGCCAGGCACTCGATGACGAGCCCGGTGTCGACCTGGAGCAGCTTGACCGCGTCCGCGATCAGCCGCTCCTCGGGGAGGTAGCAGTGCCCCTGGTCGGTGGACTGCGACAGGGCGTACTGGAGACCGGCCTTCACGCGCTCCGGGCTGTCGTGCGGGATGCCGACGGACTGGGCGATCCGGTCGGCGGTGAGGAATCCGATGCCCCAGACGTCGGCGGCGAGGCGGTAGGGGTGGTTCTTGACGACGGAGATGGAGGCGTCGCCGTACTTCTTGTAGATGCGCACGGCGATGGACGTGGAGACCTCGACGGTCTGGAGGAACAGCATGACCTCCTTGATCGCCTTCTGCTCCTCCCAGGCGTCGGCGATCTTCTTGGTCCGCTTCGGGCCGAGGCCCGGCACCTCGATGAGCCGCTTGGGCTCCTCCTCGATGATCTGCAGGGTGTCGAGCCCGAAGTGCTGGGTGATGCGGTCGGCGAAGACGGGGCCGATGCCCTTCACGAGACCCGAGCCGAGGTAGCGGCGGATGCCCTGGACGGTGGCCGGCAGGAGCGTCGTGTAGTTCTCCACGGTGAACTGCTTGCCGTACTGGGGGTGGGAGCCCCAGCGCCCCTCCATCCTCAGCGACTCCCCGACCTGGGCACCGAGGAGCGCGCCCACGACGGTGAGCAGATCACCGGCGCCGCGGCCGGTGTCGACGCGGGCGACGGTGTATCCGTTCTCCTCGTTGGCGTACGTGATGCGCTCGAGCACACCCTCCAGCACGGCCAGGCGCCGCTCACCGGCACCCGCCTGCCCCGCCCGACTCGCCTCCTGGGTCATGATCCGACGCTACCGAAAAGGACTGACAGGCGGTGCCCGCCCGGCGCCCTTCCCGCACGGCAACGGCGGATCCGAGGGCCCTTGCATGATGGGGCCATGGATCCGGTGCTCCGCGACCTGCCGTCCGCCTTCTGGAGCGTTCCCTACGTGGGCTCCCGCTTCCCGGGGTCGCCGGCGGTGGCCGCGCGCCCGAGCCTTGCGGCGGGTGCGAACTGCCAGCTGTTCGCCTACGAGGTACTCCGGCACTTCGGCCTGACCCCACCCGCCCTGCGCTCGAGCGACCTGTGGACGGACACGCGGGCCACGGTCCGGGTGTCCGCCGCCCGGCCGCTCGATCTGATGCTGTTCAACGCCACCGCCGACCCGTACGGCGCCCATGTCGGGGTGCGGGTGGGCGAGGGACGGGTGCTGCACCTGTGTGCCGAGATGGGCCGGCCGGCGGTCTGGGAGCCGGCGGAGTTCGCGGCGCGGGAGCGCTACCGGGTGCTGGTCGGCATCAAGCGGGTGAACGCGGCGCGGGCGAGCGGGGGTTCCGACGGCGCGGGATGAACGATGCGGGCGACCGCCCGGACCGGGAGCCGGGCGGTCCGTCGGACATGTCACGACCGGTGCCCGTGACCTTTCTGACGAACGTCGTCGGATCTACAGCCTTGACCGATCCGGAAGCCGCACCGCCCGCCCCCCGTGAACACGTTCGTCGGAACGTTGAGGGTGACCGCGCCCACGGCACGAGCCGGGTTCTTTCCCCACTCGTCCCACGCCGAAGCCAATAAGCGGCTGCGCGCATCAGATGACATCGACTTCCAGCCTGTCACTTCGACCTCAACTCACCCTCGAACAGTCGGCTGTTGGTCGCCTCTGCCTCCGACACGGACACGCGGACGCCTGAAGCTCCAACCGCGAAACCGTGCTTATGCAGGGCGGCATGGGCCGTCGGCACCTCACGTGGTCCAGCTTCCCAGAACCACGTCACGTGGCTCCTTGGCACGCGCCAACTCCGGAGGCGGCCATGGCCTGTCGCCTTGGGCACGGAAATCTGTCGCGCCCCGTGAGCGTGAGTCGTTAGCCTCCGCCTGAGCGTGGCGAGGTACGGGACCGCGAAGGGAGCCGGACATGGAGACTGAGCGCGTACGGACCGACCGTTTGGGCTTGCTGCTCGACCAGTTCGACTGCGCCAGGGAGACGGCCCAGGTGCGGCTGACGGGGCTCAGCGACGAGGAGTACCTGTGGGAGCCGGCACCCGGCAGTTGGTCGATCCGGCGCCGCGCCGAGGCGGCGACGCCCAGGGCGTTCGGGCCAGGCGACTGGGTGCTCGATCAAGGCGCCCCGGAGATCCCGGCGAGCGAGTACGCCGAGGTTGCCCGGCAGGCTGCCGGCGGCATGACCGTCGCCAAGATCGCCGACGACTGGGGCGTGAGCGTCGAACGGGTCGAACAGGTCCTCCGCCACATCGGCCCGCCGGAGCCCGACGAGACACCGGTCACCACCATCGCGTGGCGGCTGGGACACCTGCACTTCTGCTTCGCGGGCGGATGGGAATGGACCTTCGGTGAACGGCGCCAGGACCCGAAACTGCTGGTCGACTTCTCCCCCACCGCTGCCCTGGCCGTCGAGCGATTCTGGGCGGTGATGGACCGCTGGCGAGACAGCGTCGCCACCGTGACCGACGAGCAGCTCGACACGATCGGCTTCTCGCAGTACCCGTACGGCTCAGACCCCGACGATCCGTACGCCGCCGTCCTGTGGGGCTCCAACCTGGAATTCATCCACCACATGGCCGAGATCGCGCTGCTCCGCGACCTCTGGCGGTCCCGCTCCACCACGCGCGGTTAGTTCGAGCGCTGAGCCCCGAGTCCAGGTGACGGACCGAGCCGGCACAGCGCTCGTCAGTGCTTACCCGTTAGCCTCTCGGTCGCCGACTCGATGAACACGGCAGTCTCCCGTTCGGAGATCTCCACGTGATCGACGCCGTTGTGTCCCAGTTCGTAGAGACGCAGGTACTCGGTGGGTTCCCAGCGAAGGTTCCGGGTGAAGGCCTCGTCATGCGCCTCTGCCTCCCGTCCGACGAGTCGCCGTCGCACGATCCCACGCGGATTGCTCCGTGGGTACCTGTCGCTGATCTTCGCGTAATACGTGATCCGGCCTTCGGCCCCCTCGTCGAGGGCGTCGAGCGTGCTGAGGCCGGCGACAGGAACGGCTCGGCGTCGAGGTCGGACTCGAGACTCCCTGTGGGACCATCTCGCCGTACGTGCGGGTTTCATAGCTGATCGGTCAGGTCCGGACCACGTCCACCCACCGTCTCAGGAGCTCTGACACCGTATCCTTCGGCACTTCCGAAGTACGTCGGTTCACCGGGCTCCGCGATCACACCCAGCAATTCCTCCAGCTCCTTCAGCGCCGCAGCGAGTCGCGGAGCGTTCTGCTGGTGAACTTCCGGATGCGGGGCACCACGGAAGTCGAACGGGCCCCAGATGTCATGGTAGACAGAAACTTCGGCCGAGAGGCCAACAGGCTCCGGGGAGACGCTCAATTCCACGACACGATACTCACGGTGCGGCACACCATACTCGTCCAGCCACACACCGCTCCCCGCCACGTGGAGGTCACCCAATTCCGCCGCAGGAAACCCGACAGGACGCATCTGATCAACGCGCTGGGCAACCTGCTCGTGATCGACTGACGCCATGATTGGAACACTTGTCGTTGCAGCCTTTCCTCCCAGTTCTGGAATGAACCAACCCCATTCCAGGACGCTCGGCTCCAACAGGTCGTATTTCTGCAGGACGGCGGACATTCGGGCAGCGGTCATGAGTGCCGATCGCAACCCCGGCTCCGCATAATCCTCCAGGTCCCAGAACCAGGACGCACATTCGCGCGGTGCGCGCATGAGGATGGACATAGATATTCCCTTACGGATACGTGGGGCCGTTGGCCGGAACGGTAATCGATCCGTCCTCGAACCTCAGCACGAAGGTGGCGTTCGTGATCCTAGCGCGGTATGCAACACGCCCGAGAATCTTATCGGTCAACGCCACTTTGGTGTCGTGAATGTCCAGGATCGCCACCTTCTGACCGTCAATCATTCCTGCCAGCTGCTTCTCTGCGATACCTTTCGTCGCACTATTGATACCACTCACGCTCTGCACGTCCTTGAGCTGTGCACCGTACTCGATTCGCTCACCGGACCTGACAAGCACATCCAGGTCCAGGCCTTGTTCGGGCTTCTTCAGTTCCAGCGCGAGCCCTTCGACGCCATGCGCCTGTAGATCCGTTGCGTGTTCCATCGCCATGTAAACCGCAGGCGTCATGTCGCTGGCCTTGGTGACTTGCTTGCACTGGGACAGAAGGTCCTTGTACCCAGGGAGATCGGCCAGGTTTCCGTCACTGATGTACTTGGCGATTCCAGCGCCGTATTCGCTCTTACGAAGTCCAGCGAGGGACTTCTCAATGTCCTGAGGCGCCATCTTGGCGCGTGCGAGTTGCTCAGCGACCTGCGCCTCATGTTCCGGCTGCATGGGGCCGGTCGGCACGGAAACCCTTTCGTGTCCCTCGCTGTAGTCGACCTTCGGGGGCTCGTGACCATTGCCAGGCCCGCTATGGCCTTCCCCTGCGGCTCCTTGGCCCGCGCCATCACTCGATGTGTGGCCTGCTCCAACCGCAGGACCCTCATGCGGGACGGGGTCAGGGGGGGTGTGGCCCGTCCCTTGCGAATGGCCGTCATGTCCACCAGTGGTATGGCCGTCATGGCCGGACCCACCGGAACCGTCCGTATGGCCGCCCGTGTGGCCGGAAGGAGGTTCGTGGCCGGCCGAGGGACCCGCGCCGTGCTCATGGGCACTTCCGCCCGGTAGGTGGTCGCCCGTCTGACCGCCGGGGAGGTGATCACCCGCATGGCCGCCGGGCAGGTCATGCCCCCCGGCGTGCACGGTCGGGATGTTGTCCCCGCCCGCGTGCACGGTCGGGACGTTCTCGCCGCCCACGTGCACCGCCGCGTCGTCGCCCGTGCGGCCCACGTCGCCGAGGTCATGACCCGCGCTGTCGCCGAGCCGGACCGTCTGGCCCGCGTGCTCCGCGGTGTGGGTGCCCGCGCCGACCAGGGCCGGTTCCTTGACCGGGGAGGGTGTATGCGGGACGTCCGAGCCGGCGTGCGGGTCGAGGTCGGTGCCGCCCGGCTCCTTCGGCGCGGCGTCGGCGTGCTGCACCACGTCGCCGTGCTCGTCGAGGATGTTGCCGTGCGGGTCCAGGTACTGCGCCGGGGCGCCGTGCTCGGTCGGCAGCTTCATGCTGCCCTCCGGCAGCACCGTCGCATCGTGCGGCAACTGGAAGTTGCCGTCCGGCAGCTTGACCGCACCCTCCGGGACCACCGCGCCCTCCGGCAGGTGCACGGTGCCGTCCGGCAGCTTCAGCGCACCCTCGGGCAGCGTGATCGCATTGTCCGGGAGCTTGGGGATGTCGATGTTGCCGACGCCCTTCAGCGCCTTGCTGATGTCCCCGATCTTCGACAGACCCGCACCGGCACCCTTGGCGA
>NZ_JBSFJX010000044.1:0-62204 GCF_053598275.1 Streptomyces sp. NPDC001156
GACCACCACCAAGCTCAAGACACCGGTCAAGACGGACGACGGCACCATCACCGACGCCGTCTCCGAGATCACCTGGACCGGCGGCCGCATCCGGCCCAGCGGAAGGGCCGATCGGCCGCAGCTCCGCCTCCGGCGGCTACCGCCGCTTCGCCTGGACGCCCGTCGACGGTGAATGCCGGGCCTGGTTCGAGGAGCAGGCCCGCAGCCGGGGGCTCGGCTACGAGGTCGACCGCAACGGGAACCAGTGGGCCTGGCTCGGCGATCCCGCCGCGGGGGACGCCGTGGTCACCGGGTCGCATCTGGACTCCGTACCCGACGGCGGCGCCTTCGACGGGCCCCTCGGGGTGGTGTCCTCCTTCGCGGCCCACGACGAACTGCGCGACCGGGGCGTCGAGTTCACGAGGCCGCTCGCCATCGTCAACTTCGGGGACGAGGAGGGCGCCCGGTTCGGGCTCGCCTGTGTCGGGTCGCGGCTGGCCGCCGGGCAGCTCACCCGGGAGCAGGCGCACCGGCTGACCGACGGCGACGGCGTCACGCTGCCGAGGGCCATGGAGGCCGCCGGACACGACCCCGACGCCATCGGGCCGGACCCGGAGCGGCTCGGCCGCATCGGCGCGTTCGTCGAACTGCACGTCGAGCAGGGCCGCGCCCTCGACCTGAGCGGCGACCGGGTGGGCGTGGCCAGCGCCATCTGGCCGCACGGCCGGTGGCGGTTCGACTTCCGTGGCGAGGCCAACCACGCGGGGACGACCCGGCTCGTCGACCGCCGCGACCCCATGCTGCCGTACGCCGAGACCGTCCTCGCCGCCCGCCGCGAGGCCGCGCTCGCCGGTGCCGTCGCCACCTTCGGCAAGATCGCCGTCGAGCCCAACGGTGTCAACGCCATCCCCTCGCTGGTCCGTGGCTGGCTCGACTCCCGCGCCGCCGACCAGGAGAGCCTCGACATCGTCGTCGGCGGCATCGAGAAGGCGGCCCGTGAGCACGCCGACGCCCACGGGGTCGACCTCGACGTCGTCCGTGAGTCCTTCACGCCCGTCGTCGAGTTCGACCACGCCCTGCGCGACGAACTCGCGCGCATCCTCGGCAAGGACGCCGGCCTGACCGTTCCCGTCCTGGGTACCGGGGCCGGACACGACGCCGGGATCCTCTCCACGAGCATCCCGACCGCGATGCTGTTCGTGCGCAACCCCACCGGTGTGTCGCACTCCCCGGCCGAGTACGCCGCCGAGGACGACTGCCTGGCCGGGGTGACCGCACTCGCCGACGTACTGGAAGGGCTGATGTCCAGGTGACACGGACGTACTGGCTGGAGCACGCCTGGCTCGACCCGGTCGTCGAGCAGGGTGTGGCCCTCGATGTGGCGGACGGCCGCATCACCGCCGTCCACACTGACGTCGGCACGCCGCCCGCCGGCGCCGAGATCCTGCGCGGACTCACCCTCCCCGGGCTCGCCAACGCCCACTCGCACGCCTTCCACCGCGCCCTGCGCAGCACGGTCCAGGTCGGCTCCGGCACCTTCTGGACCTGGCGGGAGGGCATGTACGCGGTCGCCGACCGGCTGACCCCCGAGACGTACCACGCGCTCGCCCGCGCCGTGTACGCGGAGATGGCGCTGGCCGGGGTCACCGCCGTCGGCGAGTTCCACTATGTGCACCATGCCCCGGGCGGCACCCGGTACGCCGACCCCAACGCCATGGGCGAGGCCCTCATCGACGCCGCCGCCGAGGCCGGCATCCGCATCACCCTCCTGGACACCGCCTATCTGTCCTCCGGCTTCGGACAGCCGCCAAACGCCCACCAGATCCGCTTCTCCGACGGCACCGCGGACGCCTGGGCCGAACGCTGTTCAGTTCTCAAGGAACGGGATCACGCGCGGATCGGTGCGGCCATCCACTCCGTACGGGCCGTGCCCGCGGGGGAGTTGGCCACGGTGGCGCGCTGGGTCGAGGAGCGGCGGGCCCCGCTGCATGTGCACCTGTCCGAGCAGACGGCGGAGAACGACGCCTGCCTGGAGGCCCACGGCTGCACCCCCACGCGCCTCCTGGCCGACCACGGTGTCCTCGGGCCGCGCACCACCGGCGTCCACAACACGCATCTCACCGACGAGGACATCCGGCTGATCGGCTCCACCGGCACGGGCACCTGTATGTGCCCGACCACCGAACGCGACCTCGCCGACGGCATCGGCCCGGCCAAGGCCCTGCAGGCGGCCGGCTCCCCGCTCTCCCTGGGCTCCGACAGCCACGCCGTGATCGACCTCCTGGAGGAGGCGCGCGCGATGGAGCTGAACGAGCGGCTGCGCACCCGTACGCGCGGGCACTGGACGGCCGCGGCCCTGCTGCGCGCCGCCTCCGAGGACGGGCACGCGGCACTCGGCTGGCAGGACGCGGGCGTCCTGGAGCCCGGCGCACTCGCCGACTTCACGACGATCGCGCTCGACTCGGTCAGGACCGCGGGGCCGCTGCCCCGGCAGGGCGCCGAGACGGCCGTATTCGCCGCGACGGCAGCGGATGTGCGCCATACGGTCGTGGGCGGGCGCCATGTCGTACGCGACGGGGTGCACACGCTCGTACCGGATGTGCCGCGGGCGCTGGCGGACGCCGTCGAAGCCCTGCGTGCCTGACGCCCACCACCGGCCCGGCCACCCACGAGGAAACCATGAGCAGCACGGTCATCACGAACATCGCCAGCCTGGTCACCAACGATCCCTCCCTCGGACGGGGGTCCCCCGGCTCGGGCACATCCGAGAACGGGGGAGCCTCCCCCCTCGGACTGATCCAGGACGCGGCCGTCGTCGTCGACGGCGACCGCGTCGCCTGGATCGGTGAGTCAAGCCAAGCACCCGCCACTGACAACCGGGTCGACGCGGGCGGCCGGGCGGTGATCCCGGGCTTCGTGGACTCCCACTCGCACCTCGTCTTCGCGGGCGACCGCACGCAGGAGTTCAACGCCCGTATGTCGGGCCGCAGCTACTCGGCGGGCGGCATCCGGACCACGGTGGCCGCGACCCGGGCGGCGACGGACGCGGACCTCGAGGCCAATCTCGTCCGCTACCTCGCCGAGGCCCTCCGCCAGGGCACCACCACCTTCGAGACCAAGTCCGGCTACGGCCTGACGGTCGAGGACGAGGCGCGCGCCCTGCGCATCGCCTCCGCGCACACGGACGAGGTCACCTATCTCGGCGCCCATGTCGTCTCCCCGGACCACGCCGACGACCCGGCCGCGTACGTGGCACTGGTCACCGGCGAGATGCTCGACGCGTGCGCCCCGTACGCCCGGTGGATCGACGTCTTCTGCGAGAAGGGCGCCTTCGACGGCGACCAGGCCCGCGCGATCCTGACCGCCGGCAAGGAGAAGGGCCTGCACCCGCGCATCCACGCCAACCAGCTCTCGTACGGTCCCGGAGTGCAGCTCGCCGTCGAACTCGACGCGGCCAGCGCCGATCACTGCACGCATCTGACGGACGCCGACGTGGACGCGCTCGCCAACGGCCGGACGGTCGCCACGCTTCTGCCCGGCGCCGAGTTCTCGACCCGCGCGCAGTGGCCCGACGCCCGTCGTCTGCTGGACGCGGGGGTGACGGTGGCCCTGTCGACGGACTGCAACCCGGGTTCGTCCTTCACGTCCTCAGTGCCGTTCTGCATCGCACTGGCCGTCCGGGACATGCACATGACCCCCGACGAGGCGGTCTGGTCGGCCACGGCGGGAGGAGCCGAGGCCCTGCGCCGCACGGACATCGGCCGTCTCACCCCGGGGGCGTACGCGGACCTGGCGATCCTTGACGCCCCGAGCCATGTCCACCTGGCGTACCGGCCGGGGGTACCGCTGGTCACCGAGGTGTGGCGGCGCGGCAGGCGCGTGGTCTGACCGGGCGCGCGCCCCGGCCGCGGTCGCCGTCGGTCAGGGGGCGCCCGCCCGCCAGCGCTGGTCCGCGCCTCCGGTCAGCGGGTCCAGCGACAGGCTGTCGTCGTCGTGCGCGGTGAGCGCCGTCTCGACGGCGATGGCCGGGCGGATGACACCGTCGCTGCCCACGGCGAACTTGAGGTTCTGGCCGTTGGAGCCGTAGACCGAGTGGCAGGTCCAGATGCCGACGCCGTTGTAGACGGAGCCGCGGCTGTCCAGGCAGTAGTCGGGGTCAGCCGCGGACTGCACGACACCGCGTTCCGAGTCGACGCGCCACCGCTGGCTGGGGGAGGACGTGCAGCGGACCATGACCACGTCCGTGCCGTTGTCGAAGTCTCCGGCGACCTCCAGGCACAGACCCGAGGCGGTATTCACCATCTGGGCGAAGGAGCCGTTCGGCGCGTGCGCCGTCGGGGTCGGCTTCGGCGACGGCTTCGGCGGCTTCGAAGTCCGCGAGGGAGAAGGTGACTTGGGGGTCGGCGTGGGTGTGGGGGTGGGGGAGGCCGTCGGCGACGTGGAAGGGTGCACCGAGACCGTCGCGGTGACCGTCACCGCCGGTGGGACGGCCGGAGGGCTGACGGAGGCGCCGGCCGCACTCTGGTCCGGTGAGCCACCCGAGGACAGCAGGAAGATCACCAGCGGCGCCAGTGCCAGTCCGAGAGCCGTGGAGGCCAGGGCGAGCCGGCGGTTCTGCGGCCAGGCGGGCCGCCCTGTCGCGGCCGTGACGCCGAGCGGCTCGCTCGTGCCGTTCCCGATGTACGCCGTGCCGCCCCATGGCAACAGGCCATCGGCCAGCGTGCCACGTGGGTTCTCCCGCAGAGCGGTGAGTTCTTCGTAGGCGGCCGTGCAGTACGCGCAGTGCGCCATATGGGCGTACAGATCGGCGCTGTAACGGGGGCTGTCCGGCCGTACCGACTCCTCGATCAGCCGCCGGAAGTCGCCGCAGCGCGGATCGTCGGATGCGGCGAGGCGCATTCTCAGACAGGCCTGCACCATGGATTGGAGGGCCTGTCCGACGCCGTACTCGACGTCCTGGACCCGGAGGCCGAGGAAACCCGCCGTCCTCGCCGCGGGCTCCTGTTCCACGAGGCCGTACCAGATCAGGCCCTGGGTGCGGGACGGAAGGGACTGGAACGCCGCGAGCATCGGCGGGACGGGACTCTTCGGCCCGGCTGTGTTCAGCACCAGGAGCAAACCGGGGTCGAGGCCCGCGGCCCGCTCGTCGGCGGCCCAGGCCAGCGCCAGCCTGGCGGTCAGCAGCAGGAGCCGGTGCCGCCAGGGGACGCCCGGGTCGACGCCGCGCGCTGTTTCGCGGGTCGCCGCGGTGAAGGCCTGTCCGGCCAGCTGCCGCGCGACCGTTTCGCTTGTGGTGCACAGCCGTGCGTAGGCGAGGACCGGGGCCCGGTGGCGGGCGCGCAGTTCCTGCAGTGCCGTGTACGAGGTCGCGGTGTCCGCCCGCAGCAACTCGGTGAGCCGTGTGTCGGACGGACCCGTGGGTGTCTCACCCCTGTCGTCCGCCGCGGATGTCCCGCCCGCGGCTTCGGCCTCGTTGCCCGTCCCGTCGGACCGAGCCATCCACCTGCCTCCTCGCACCCGCGCGGCGCAGTTCGCCGCTCCGCTGACTTACCGGCCAGTTTGGGGGTGACCCATAGTGGAGGACTGTGGCCCGCGGGGAAAGAGGTTTCCCCTGGTAACCAAGAGGTGGAAGTGAGTCCGTGACGTGCGTCGGGGATGTCCTGGCGGGTCCTCAACATGCGTCCGTCCGGCGCCGATTGGGGCGCCGGACGGAGACATCACGTCAGGTGGGCCGTCACTCCTCGACCGTGAGACCCTTCCGCAGCCGTCCCAGAGTGCGGGTCAGCAGGCGGGACACATGCATCTGCGAGATGCCGAGTTCCTCGCCGATCTCCGACTGCGTCATGTTGGCGACGAAGCGCAGAGACAGGATCTTGCGGTCGCGCGGCGTGAGTTCGGCGATCAGCGGCTTCAGCGACTCGATGTACTCGATGCCCTCGAGCCCGTTGTCCTCGTAGCCGATGCGGTCCGAGAGCGCGCCCTCGGAGTCGTCCTCCTCGGGCTGGGCGTCGAGGGAGCTCGCGGTGTAGGCGTTGGAGGCCGCCATGCCCTCGACGACCTCGTCGTTCGAGATACCGAGGCGCTCCGCCAGCTCGGTCACCGTGGGTGCGCGATCGAGCTTCTGGGCGAGTTCGTCGCCGGCCTTGGCCAGGTCGAGCCGGAGTTCCTGGAGCCGGCGCGGGACCCGCACCGACCACGAGGTGTCGCGGAAGAAGCGCTTGATCTCGCCGATGATCGTCGGCATCGCGAAGGTGGGGAACTCCACACCGCGGCTGAGTTCGAAGCGGTCGATGGCCTTGATCAGGCCGATCGTGCCGACCTGGATGATGTCCTCCATCGGCTCGCTGCGCGTGCGGAAGCGGGAGGCGGCGAACTTCACCAGGGCCAGGTTCAGTTCCACGAGCGTGTTGCGTACGTACGAATATTCGTGCGTGCCTTCTTCGAGCGACTCCAGCCGTTCGAAGAGCGTCTTGGAGAGGGCCCGCGCGTCCACCGCTCCCACCTCGTCGTACGGGGGGATCTCCGGGAGGCCGTACAGGCCGTCGGGCTCGGAGAGACCGTCGAAGCGGGCGAGGTCATGGGTGCCGTCGTGATCCGGTCGTTCCAGGGGGGTTGTCGACGTCGCCCTCTGGGTCTGCGATGCGTCGAGCCGGGGTGACATGATGTCCTCCATCGTTCTCGGCATATGGCTGCCGATGCCAACTACTGCACTGCGGTGTGCGGCGCCTCCGAAGCCGGCCGTGTCGAATGGCTGTCCCTCTAGCCCTACCTGCTTTCGCGAGTCGACCGCAAGTGCTTTCTGTGATGAAATGTCCGAATTGGAAGGGTTGTTCGGGTGTTGAGAGCCGTTTGGAAGGCGTAGTGTTCGAGAGCGTCCACCAACAGGCACGAAGGTCGGGAGAGAGACGGCATGGACCGCGGGACGGTCGGCAGCGCACAGTCGGGCCGGCTTCTGGTCGAGGTGCGGCAGGAGGGCACGAGCGCCGTCGTGACCCCGGCGGGTGAGCTGGATCACCACACCGCCGATCTGCTGCGCGAGCCACTCGAGGACTGCCTCGAGAAGGGGTTCGCGCGCCTTGTCGTGGACTGTTCACGGCTGGAGTTCTGTGACTCCACCGGGCTGAACGTGCTGCTCGCCGCCCGGCTGAAGGCCGAGGCCGCGGGCGGCGGTGTCCATCTGGCGGGAATGCTGCCCGTCGTGGCCCGGGTCTTCGAGATCACCGGGGCGGACGCCGTCTTCGCCGTCCACGACACGCTGGACGCGGCTCTGGCCGAGTAGAGCGGGCGGGGGCTCAGATGTCACTGTGTGACCGGTGCGTTACGCGCGTCACAGTTTCCCGGCCGAATCCATGGGTGTTCCAGCGGCCCGGTCGGGCAGGAGACATGCTGAATATGTCGGCAGCCAGGGCGAAAGCCGCACACGGAGAGCCCCGTACGAACAGCGCAAGCAACTACCGACGGTGACCCCCGTCGGCCCCGTACTGAGTCTTGAATCGTGAACTGGTGAATCGGTGAGGTGAAGCGCTGATGAGCACCACCCGGCCCTACTCGCCGGGCGACCGCGGCCCCGAGCCCAGCGGCGCTTCCGGAACCCCCGCGCAGGGTCCGTCCGCCGGGGGTGCCTCCTCGGGCACACCCGAGGAGGGGGCGCCACCCCCGGGCCGGCAGATGCGCAGGATGAGCTTCGAGGGAGAGAGCGGCGTCGTCCCGCTCGCCCGCGACTTCACCCGCCAGGCGCTCTACGCATGGGGCTGGCTGCCCGCCGGCAGCGCCGACCAGCGTGCCGCGGCCGAGGATGTGCTGCTCGTCGTCTCCGAGCTCGTCACCAACGCGTGTCTGCACGCCGAGGGGCCGGAGGAGCTGTGGATCTCGTGTGACAGGAAGGTGCTTCGCGTCGAGGTCTCCGACCGCGGTGCGGGCCAGCCCACACCGCGCACCCCGCACCGCGCCGGCCGCCCCGGAGGGCACGGGATGTTCATCGTGCAGCGGCTCTGCCTCGACTGGGGGGTCGTGCGCTCACCGGGGGTCGCGGGCAAGAGAGTGTGGGCGGAGCTCGGCGCTCCCGCCTAGCGCTTACCGTCGGTCACCGCAGTTCGAACCCTCCTTCGCACGTCACTCCCGACATCACTTCTCGCCCACCGGATCGCCATGGATCCGGTGCGCACTGTGTCTTCCCTCTGCAGGGCCCCGGGCGTACCTTGACGGCCGATCTGATGTGCCGTCAGGAATGAGGGGACCGTGTCGTACCACAAGCGAACCGTCGCGGTCGCGTCCGCCGCTGCCCTGGCCGGCTCGGCGGTGCTGCTGACCGCCCCCGTGGCCCGGGCCGAGGTCGTCGACGTCAACTACCAGTGCAAGACGCCGATCGGCGCCAAGAGCGCCGTCTCGCCCATCGACATCAAGGCCGTCAAGAACGGCAGCGCCTACAGGATCACGATGTCCTGGCAGAAGGGCGTCTCCTCCAGCCCGGTCGAACTGGGCAAGGGCGCGATGAACCCGAGCGCGACCATCGATCTGGGCGGCGCCGAGAGCGGCACCATGTCGGTGGCGGGCCCGGCCAACCAGGCGGCCATCCCGGCCAACACCCCGATCAAGATCAACGACTTGAGCGGGACGTACACCCCGAAGAAGACCGGCAAGGTCACCTTCACCGCCGGTGTGCTCACCATCAAGGCGCTCGGCACGACGACCACGTGCACGCCCGCCGGCCATCCGGGGCCGTCGCTGACCCTCGACGTCACGGCGGCGGGCGGTGGCTCCGCGGGCTCGGCCCCGAGTGGGGACTCCGCCGGACAGCTTCCGCAGACCGGCCCCGAGGACTCCGCGATCGCTCTGGGCACCTTCGGCGGGACGGTCCTGCTCGCGGGTGCGGCCGGGGTGCTTTGGCTGACACGCCGGAACCAGGCGGTACGCCGCTGAGGCGTACCCCGGTCCCGTACCCGCCGCCCACCGTCCCTGCGAAGCGCTGCGCGCACCTCCCCCCTTTCGCCCCGGGAGCCGCCGATGCCGTACCTCCGCCACGTCCTCCGCCTCTCCGTCGCCGCCCTGGCACTGCTGGGTCTCGCACCCGGCGCGAGCGCCGACGGCGGGTGGTCCGTCGCGCCCGCGACGGGCGGCGCGGGCGGGCGGCCGTACGTCTACGCGGAGGGGGAACCGGGATCGGTCCTGCAGGACGCGGTGTCGGTGCTCAATCCGGGCCGCGGGCCGCTGACCGTCCGGCTGAGCGGGGCCGACGCCGGCGACACCGCGCAGGCCGGCTCCACGGCGCGTACGAGGCCCGTGGAGGCCGGAGCGTGGCTCAGGTTCGCGCGTACGACAGGAGGGCGCAGGGTCGCCGCGCACACGGTCTCGGTCACGGTCCCCGCCCGCACCCGTGCCGACGTGCCGTTCTCGGTGACGGTGCCCACGGACGCAGCCCCCGGCGACCACGCGGCCGCGATCCTGGCGACCGCGGACGGCCGCACGTCCGCGGTCCGTCTCCGGCTCCGCGTGCGGGGACCCGTGTTGTCCGCGGTGACCGTCGAGCACGTGCGGGTGCACGGCGGACGCATCGCGTACGCGTTGGTCAACCGCGGCACCACCGTGCTCGCCCCGAGGCTTGCGGTACATGCCGACGGGATCCTCGGCCCGGTCCTCGACCGCGCCCCGCGCGCGCTGCCTCTCGAACTGCCTCCGGGCCACCGGGTCCGGCTCACCGAACCCTGGCCGCACCACCCGGTGTTCGACTTCGTGAAGGTGCGACTCACCGTCACGGCGGCGGGCGCGGCGTCCGGTTCGGCGTCCGCGTCGGCATGGTTCGTGCCCTGGGGGGCGATGGCCTGGACGGCCGGCGGGCTGCTCGCGGCCCTGGGCGCCGGTGTGGCCGTACGACATCGCGGGCGCCGCCGGGCGGACCGCGAGACGGATGACCGGACGTGTACGGACGCCGAGTTGACGGGAGCGGTGACGTGAAGGGGCGGATCCCGGCGCTGATGGCGGCCCTCGTGCTCGTCCTTGCGCCCCTGTCGGCTCCCGCCTGGGACGCGGACAAACCGGCTGTCGAACTGTCCGCGTCCCAAGCCGGGACGGGGGGTTCGATCACCGTGAGCGGCAGCGGGTGGCGGCCCAGGACCCTGCTGATGATCCTGATCTGCGGGCGGTCCGTGCCCTCCCGGGGGGTGATCGGCGGCACCAACTCCTGCGCCAACGCGGACGGAAAGGCCGTCACGACCGACCCCCAGGGCGCCTTCCGCAGACAGCTGCCGGTGGCCGAGCCACCTGTGCCGTGCCCCTGCGTGGTGCACGTCGCCACCGTCACCGGGGCGAAGGCGGACGTCGACGCGATCTTCCAGGTCGCGGGCCACCCCGTGGAGCCGTTGCCCGCCGAGCCCGCCACCGGGCGCCTCGCGGTGCTGACGGACACCCGCCTGGACGGCACCGGCGGCCTGCTGACCTGGTTCGGGGCACCGCCCGCCCGCACGCTCGTCTTCACCGTGGGCAACGTCGGCTCCTCGCCGGTCAAGGACCCCGTCTTCCGGGTCGGCACCGCCCACGGCGTGTTCGCCCCGCAGTGGGACGAACAGCAGTGGCACGGCGCCGTCGCGCCGGGGCACAAAGCGCGGATCGAGCTGCCGGTGGAGCTGTCGGCGGGGGCCCACGGCGACTACACGGTCTCGCTGGAGTACGGCGGCAAGGTCCTCGCCGAACAACCGTGGGGCGTCGGCCGCCCCTGGGGCGTGACCCTCTTCTGGATCCTGCTCTGCGTGGTCGTCCCGGCCGCCTTCTTCCGCATCGGCATGGCCGTCGTGGACCGGGTGAGGCCGCGCGGAACGGCGAGGCAGACGGCGGGCCCACGGACCCTGCGGCTGCCCCAATTCACCCTGCGCAAGCCGGGGCCGGACGTCTCCTCGCCCGCCCCGGCCACCTCCGTCACTTCGGCCCTGCCGTGGTTCACCCCGGACACCGGTCCGGGTACCGCGGTGAACGGTCGGCTCTCCGCACCGCAACAGAACAGTCCGACGACCCCGACGAAGGGAAACACGTGAGCGCGCAACGGAGAGCCCTTGCGGCAGGGGGCAGGAACAGGAGGGCGGGCGCGGCCGGTCTGGCGCTGATGCTGGGCGGGGCAGGTGTCCTGCTCGGTGTGGCGGCCGCACCCGCACAGGCCGCCGAGGTGGCCTACAAGACCGAGTGCATCCCGCCCGCGATCTCGGGCCTGCCGCCGGTCGAGGGCACCACCAAGGTGCAGATCACGGCGCCCGCCGAGGCGAAGGTGGGCGACGAGGTGACCGTCACCTGGAAGTTCGTGCAGGCCGCCGCCAGGAACCCCGATGTGCTCGACCTGGGCCAGGACACCGTCAAGCCCACGGGGACGCTGAAGGCGGGCGGCGCACAGACCGCGGACATCGCGATGGAGGGCCCGCGGTCGAACCCCGCGATCCCGAAGAACAGCGACATGAAGCTGTCCGACATGACGGGCAAGGTGAAGCTGACCGCGGCCGGAGAGGTGACGCTCACACCGGACGCGTACAACGTCAACGTCAACAAGCCCATCTCGACCGACACCAAGTGCACGCCGAAGGAGATGGTGCAGCCGGCGGCGACCATCAAGGTGACCGACGGCGGCGGCTCGGGCGGCCAGCCGACGATCAACCCCACCTTGCCGACGGGGCTGCCGACGCTGCCGACGAACCTGCCGACCGGCCTGCCCACCGGCTCCTCCCCGTCCACATCCACACCGACGGCGAGCGCGAGCGAGACCGGCGGGAACGGCGGTGACTCCGGCACCGGCGGGCAGAGTGACTTCACCGGCAAGGAGGTCCAGGTCCCGTACGCCTGCAAGACGCCCATCGGCGACAAGAACGCCACGTCACCGGTGCAGATCAACGCCAAGAAGGACGGCGGGAACTTCGCTCTCACGGTCCAGTTCAAGAAGTCGGTGATGAACAGCCCGGCGGACATTCCCAAGGGCTCGGTCAAACCGTCGATGGAGGTCGTGCTGGGCGGCGCGGACAAAGGCACCGTCCATGTCGAGGGCCCGGTGAACGCGAACGACATCAAGTCGGGCGACCCGATCGAGATCCCGGACCTGACGGGCACCTACAAGCCGGGGGCGAGCGGGCAGTCGACGCTGTCGCCCGGTGTGCTGACCATCAAGGCCCTCGGTACGACCACGACCTGCACGCCGACGAAGACCGAGGTGTCGCTGACCCTCGACACCTCGCAGCAGCCGGGCGGGGCGTCCGGCGGCACGTCGACATCGGGAGGAACCTCCGCGGGAACCTCGGGCGGCCTGGCACAGACGGGCGCGGAGGACCACGGCGCCCTGAAGGCGCTGGGCCTGGTGGCCGGGACGGCGATCCTGCTGGGCGGGGCGGTCTTCACGTTCCTGCCCCGGCGCGCCCGCTGACCCGGGTGAACGGCGGAGGGCCGCCGCACCCCCATGGGTGCGGCGGCCCTCCGGAAGCCGGGACCGACGTCAGTGCACGTCGCCCATGAGCTCCTTGACCTTCTTGCGGTACATCACCACCGCGACACCCGCGACCACGGCGATCGCGGCCTCCAGGGTCACGATGCCCGTCGTGTTCAGGTCGACACCCGCGATGGAGAGCAGACCGGTCGTGGCGTCACCGGCGGTGACGGCCAGGAACCAGACACCCATCATCTGGGAGGCGTACTTCGCCGGAGCCATCTTCGTGGTGACGGAGAGGCCGACCGGGGACAGCGTCAGCTCACCGACGGTCTGCACGAAGTAGATCGCGACCAGCCACAGCGCCGCGGCCTTGTGGCCGCCGTCGGCGATCCCCAGCGGGGCGAGGAACAGGAAGAAGGACGCACCGATCAGGACCAGACCCGAGGCGAACTTCACCGCCGTGCTCGGCTCCTTGCCGCGCCGGTTCAGCGACAGCCACATCCAGGCGAAGACCGGGGCCAGCGCCATGATCATGACCGGGTTGACCGACTGATACCAGGAGACGGGGAAGTCCCAGCCGAAGATCGTGTTCTTGGCCGAGGAGTCGGCGAAGATCGACAGGGTCGAGCCACCCTGGTCGTAGATCATCCAGAACACGGCGGCGGCCACGAAGAACCAGATGTAGGCGGTCATCTTGGACTGCTCGACGCGGTCCAGGTCCTTGTCCCGCTTGATCCGCGCGATCACCATGATCGGAATGACCAGACCGGCGACGGTGATCGGGACCAGCAGCCAGTTCAGCGTGTAGACACCGGAGAAGCCGACGATCGCGTAGAAGACGACCGCGATGGCCGCCCAGATCGCCGACTTGCGCAGCGTCGAGGCCTTCTCCGCGGCGGTCAGCGGCGTCGGGACCTCCTTCGAGCGCTCGCTCAGGTGACGGCCGCCGAGCAGGTACTGGCCGAGGCCGAGCGCCATGCCGAGCGCGGCGAGCGCGAAGCCCAGGTGCCAGTTGACGTTCTCACCGACGGTGCCGATGACCAGCGGCGCGGCGAAGGCGCCCAGGTTGATGCCGACGTAGAAGATCGTGAAGCCACCGTCGCGGCGCGCGTCGTCCGGGCCCTCGTAGAGGTGGCCGACCATCGTCGAGATGTTGGCCTTCAGCAGACCTGAGCCGATGGCGACGAGGCCGAGACCGGCGTAGAACGTGCCGGCCGACGGCAGGGCCAGGGTGAGGTGGCCCAGCATGATGACAAAGCCGGCCACGGCGACCGTCTTGCGCGGGCCGAGGACGCGGTCGGCGAACCAGCCGCCCGGTAGGGCGAGCAGGTACACGAGCGACACGTACACCGAGTAGATCGCGGTCGCGGTGGCCGCGTTCAGGTGCAGGCCGCCGGGGGCGACCAGGTACAGCGGGAGCAGGGCCCTCATTCCGTAGTAGGAGAACCTCTCCCACATCTCGGTCATGAAGAGAGTGGCCAGTCCGCGGGGGTGGCCGAAGAAGGTCTTCTCGGGACCGGGGGTGCCCGGGCGGACCGAGTCCTTCGTCAGGCTGGACGCCATGGTCGTTCCTTGCTGTCGGGGCGTGCACGTGGGGTCCCCTGCTCGATCGAGGCCGAGGCTCGGGGGTCGCATGCCCGATGGGGCGGCCGGCACCGGCGGGATCGGTCGTCCACCTCACGCCCACGAGGTGTCCGCTCCAGGTCACGGAGCGCCGGACGTCGACCACCGGGATCCACGCCTCTACGCGCGTCAACGCGCCGAGGCCCGGCCACAGGTCATTCCTTCGAAGGCTGGAGGGGGACCAGCCCGCACGCGAAAGAGACCTTCAGCGTCATGTATCCGCCAAAGGTCCCTCATGGTGCTACAGGCGTTCCGGTCACCATACGTCATCGCACTGCCGGACACGAAAGGACTTGAGACACGGATCACAGGTGACGCGGGAACCGCAAGGAGCATTCCAAGGCGCAAGCGGCGGGCGGGCCTCTGACACGAAAAGGCCGACTCCGCTCCGTGATCGCGGACGGCGCGGGCGCATCATGGCAGCCGAAGGTAAGAATCCGCTTGCGTTGATCACACCTGCGATCACACCTCTGCTCCTGTCGTCGGCGGACTACCATCACCCCCATGACCCGTGTACTGCTCGCCGAGGACGACGCGTCCATCTCGGAGCCGCTGGCCCGTGCCCTGCGCCGGGAGGGTTACGAGGTCGAAGTGCGCGAAGACGGACCCACCGCGCTCGACGCCGGCATGCAGGGCGGTGTCGACCTTGTCGTGCTCGACCTCGGGCTCCCCGGCATGGACGGCCTGGAGGTGGCCCGTCGGCTGCGCGCCGAGGGCCACACCGTGCCGATCCTCATCCTGACCGCGCGTGCCGACGAGGTGGACACCGTCGTCGGACTCGACGCGGGCGCCGACGACTACGTCACCAAGCCCTTCCGGCTCGCCGAGCTGCTCGCCCGGGTCCGGGCGCTGCTGCGGCGCGGCTCCAGCGAGCCGTCGCAGCCGCCCGCCACGCACGGGGTGCGCATCGACGTCGAGTCGCACCGGGCGTGGATGGGGGACGAGGAGCTGCAGCTGACCGCCAAGGAGTTCGACCTGCTGCGCGTCCTCGTCCGGGACGCGGGCCGGGTCGTCACCCGCGACCAGCTGATGCGCGAGGTCTGGGACACGACGTGGTGGTCGTCGACCAAGACGCTGGACATGCACATCTCCTGGCTGCGCAAGAAGCTGGGCGACGACGCGGCGAACCCGCGGTACATCGCGACGGTACGGGGCGTGGGCTTCCGCTTCGAGAAGAACTAGGCGCCGCCGGGGCAGCCCGGCCGAAGGCGTCCGCGGCGCGCAGGCGCTACGCGTGTCACACCGCGACGGTCCGTGTGGTGCGGAGCGTGCGACCGCGCGCCGTCGACGGCCGGTCGCGCGGTTCCCCGCGCTCTTCGGCGCATGCCTCCCCACCACGGGGTGCCGACCGTGCCCGAGGCACACTGGTCGTCGTAAAGCCACCGCCCGGAGGGCCCCGTGCGTCGTCGTCTCATCCAGTCCACCCTCGCGGTCGTCCTTGTGGTGATCGCCGTCTTCGGGGTCTCCCTCGTGATCGTCGAGACCCGGACGATCAGCAACAGCGCCCAGGAGCGCGTCGACTCGGAGGCACTGCGGCTCGCCAGCATCGTGGACAGCAGGCTCCTCGGCGACGAGAAGGTCACTCCCCCGGTCTTCAAGGCCCAGGTCACCGGTGACAGGTACGCGGTGATCGACATCCCCGGCCAGCCTGTCATCCGGGTCGGCGCCAAGCCCACGGCCGACGTGATCCACTCCACCGCCAAGGGCGAGGAGGGCGAGACCGTCCGCGTCGAGGAACCCCGCTCCGCGGTCACCCGGGAAGTCGGCCGTACGCTGCTGATCATCGCCCTGGTCGCGCTGCTCGCGATCATCGCCGCGGTGCTGCTCGCCGTGCGTCAGGCCAATCGCCTCGCCTCCCCGCTCACCGATCTCGCCGAGACCGCGGAGCGCCTCGGCTCCGGTGATCCGCGACCTCGTCACAAGCGCTACGGCGTCCCCGAGCTGGACCGGGTCGCCGACGTCCTCGACTCCTCGGCGGAGCGGATCGCCCGCATGCTCACGGCCGAGCGGCGTCTGGCGGCCGACGCCTCCCACCAGCTGCGCACGCCCCTCACCGCGCTCTCCATGCGCCTGGAGGAGATCACCCTCACCGACGACCCGGACACGGTGAAGGATGAGGCGACCATCGCGCTCACCCAGGTGGAGCGGCTCACGGACGTCGTGGAACGGCTGCTCACCAACGCCCGGGACCCGCGTACCGGGTCCGCCGTCTCCTTCGACCTCGACGAGGTCATCCAGCAGCAGCTCGCCGAGTGGCGCCCCGCCTACCGCAGTGCGGGCCGTGCCATCGTCAGCTCCGGCAAACGGCATCTGCGGGCGGTGGGAACCCCGGGGGCGGTCGCCCAGGTGCTGGCCGCGCTGATCGAGAACTCCCTCATGCACGGCGGCGGCACGGTCGCCCTGCGCACCCGCGTGACCGGCAACCAGGCGGTGGTGGAGGTCACCGACGAAGGCCCGGGCGTGCCCACGGAACTGGGCTCCCGCATCTTCGAGCGCACGATCAGCGGCCGCAACTCCACGGGCATCGGCCTTGCGGTCGCCCGTGACCTCGCGGAGGCCGACGGAGGCCGTCTGGAGATGCTTCAGGCCAAGCCACCGGTCTTCGGCCTGTTCCTGTCCCGCACGCCGCTACGGGTGCCCCCGACGGACGACGACGGGACGGAGTCGACAGTCCGGTAGTAGACGCCGCCGGGCGGTGGGGGACGGTATCGCCGGGCCGGGTGCGGGATGCCCCGCAGGGGCCGCTGGGCGGGCGGTGGGGCGGCTTGCGCGCGGGGGTCGCCGGGCGGCCGTGGGCCGGGATATGCGGGGCCGGCTGGTGTCCGTACGGGGCCGGGCCGAGGTGCGTAGCGGAGGGCCTGGCGGGGCTCGGAACGGACGGCGGGCGGGGCTGGGACGCGCGGGGCCCGGCGAGCGGTCCGGGGGACGTGGCGTCGTCGGTGGCCCAGTGGCCCGGTGGGGCAGGCGGTGGGTGGCCGAGAGGCCGGAGGCCGGCCCGTGAGGGTGTGCGTAGGGTGATGGCCCGTTCAGCGGTTGACGCGCTGCTGCTGCCGGCGCTGGCGCTCCGCCGCCTCGAGTATCGACTCCGCTCCGGCCACGGCCTCACCGGCCGGCAGCGCCTTGAAGACCCAGGAGCGGTACGACCAGAAGCGGAACAGCGTGCCGAGGCCGATGCCGAGGAACTTGAAGATGTTGCTCTGCAGCGGGCTGTCCCAGCCGAACCCGTACGTCGCCACGTACAGCACGCCGTTCTCGATCACCAGGCCCGCCGCGCTGAACAGCAGGAACAGCGTCATCTCACGGGTGCGGCCGCTCTTGTCCCGGTCCCGGTAGGTGAAGTAGCGGAACCCGATGTAGTTGAAGATGATCGCGACGATCGTGGCGACGATGCTGGCTCGGACCACCTGGAGACCGGTGACGTGCCGCACCAGGTTGAACACGAGGAGGTTGACCAGCAACCCCGCGCCGCCGACCGCGCCGAACTTGGCGATCTCGCGCATCAGCTGATCGAACCGCCGGCGCACAGTGCTCTCAGGTTTGACCTTCAGGCCTGTGGAACCACTGCCCATCGTGTTGCCAGCCCCCGTCGCTCGTCCTGATCGGTCGTGTCGGTCCATCGCATCGGCCGGTCGGCAGGTTGCGCCGAGCGGTTCCGTCAACCCCGCCATGCTAACCAGCGGTCGTGAGCCCTGCCCGTGGACCAGTTCATGAGGACGGAAAGAAAGCTCTCACCAGCAGTGTTCCCAGTCGCCTCACACAGCCCACAAAGGGCGAAAAGGGCGGAAACCGGCCGCGGCGGCGCGGCCGATACCCTGGGTGCGTGACATTCCCGGTAGTCGGCATGGTCGGCGGTGGCCAGCTCGCTCGTATGACCCACGAGGCGGGCATCCCGCTCGGCATCAGGTTCAAGCTCCTCAGTGACACCCCTCAGGACTCCGCGGCGCAGGTCGTCAATGACGTCGTCATCGGCGACTACCGCGACCTGGAGACGCTGCGGGCCTTCGCGCGGGGCTGTGACGTGATCACCTTCGATCACGAGCACGTGCCCACCGAGCACCTGCGGGCCCTGGAGGCGGACGGCATCCCCGTGCGCCCCGGCCCGGCGGCGCTTGTGCACGCTCAGGACAAGGGCGTGATGCGCGCGAAGCTCGACGCGATCGGGGTGCCCTGCCCGCGCCACCGGATCGTGGGTGACCCGGAGGACGTCGCCGCCTTCGCGGCGGAGGGCGACGGTTTCCCGGTCGTCCTGAAGACCGTCCGGGGCGGCTACGACGGCAAGGGCGTGTGGGTCGTGCGGTCCGCCGAGGAGGCCGCCGAGCCGTTCCGCGCCGGTGTGCCCGTCCTCGCCGAGGAGAAGGTCGACTTCGTACGTGAGCTGGCCGCCAACGTCGTACGGTCGCCGCACGGCCAGGCCGTGGCCTACCCCGTGGTCGAGTCACAGCAGGTCAACGGGGTCTGCGACACCGTGATCGCACCGGCTCCCGGCCTCGAGGACGAGCTGGCGCTCAAGGCCGAGGAACTGGCGCTGACGATCGCCAAGGAGCTCGGCGTCGTCGGTCACCTGGCCGTCGAGCTGTTCCAGACCCGCGACGGCCGCATCCTCGTCAACGAGCTCGCGATGCGCCCGCACAACTCGGGTCACTGGACCCAGGACGGCTCGATCACCTCGCAGTTCGCCAACCACGTCCGGGCGGTCCTCGATCTGCCGCTCGGCGACCCGCGTCCGCGCGCCAAGTGGACCGTGATGGTGAACGTGCTGGGCGGCGACTACCCCGACATGTACTCCGCGTACCTGCACTGCATGGCCCGCGACCCCCAGCTCAAGATCCACATGTACGGCAAGGACGTGAAACCCGGCCGCAAGGTCGGGCACGTCAACACCTACGGCGACGACCTGGACGACGTGCTGGAGCGCGCCCGTCACGCTGCCGGCTACCTGAGAGGCACCATCACCGAATGAGCCCTGTTGTTGGCATCGTCATGGGGTCGGACTCCGACTGGCCCGTCATGGAGGCCGCCGCCAAGGCCCTCGACGAGTTCGAGATCGAGTACGAGGTCGACGTCGTCTCCGCGCACCGCATGCCGCGCGAGATGATCACGTACGGCGAGCACGCCGCGGACCGCGGTCTGAAGGTGATCATCGCGGGAGCCGGCGGTGCCGCGCACCTGCCCGGCATGCTCGCCTCCGTCACCCCGCTGCCCGTCATCGGCGTCCCCGTCCCGCTGAAGTACCTGGACGGCATGGACTCGCTGATGTCGATCGTGCAGATGCCCGCCGGTGTGCCGGTGGCGACGGTCTCGGTGGGCGGTGCCCGCAACGCAGGGCTGCTCGCGGCGCGCATCCTGGCCGCGCACGACGAGGAACTCCTCGGGCGGATGCGGGACTTCCAGCAGGACCTGCGCGACCAGGCCGCCGAGAAGGGCAAGCGCCTGCGCTCCAAGGTCGAGGGATCGGCGGGCTTCGGCTTCGGCTCGGGGAAGTGACGCGATGACCCCGCCTTCCCTGGAGGCAGCCCGGGAGCTGCTCCGTGCGTTCCCGGTCGTCGACGGGCACAACGACCTGCCCTGGGCGCTGCGTGAGCAGGTCGGCTACGACCTGGCCGCCCGCGACATCGCCCACCACCAGAACGAGCACCTGCACACCGACCTGCCGCGGCTTCGCGAGGGCGGGGTCGGCGCGCAGTTCTGGTCGGTGTACGTGCGCAGCGATCTGCCCGACCCGGTGCCCGCGACACTCGAACAGATCGACTGTGTACGGCAGTTGACCGAGCGCTATCCGTCGGACCTGCGCCGGGCGCTGACGGCGGCCGACATGGAGGCGGCGCGCGCGGACGGCCGCATAGCGTCCCTCATGGGCGCGGAGGGCGGCCACTCGATCGCGAATTCCCTCGGCACCCTGCGCGGGCTGTACGAGCTGGGCGTGCGGTACATGACCCTCACCCACAACGACAACGTCGCCTGGGCGGACTCGGCGACCGACCGGCCGGTGGCGGGCGGCCTCTCGAACTTCGGCCGTGAGGTCGTGCGCGAGATGAACCGCCTCGGCATGCTGGTCGACCTCTCGCACGTGGCGGTGACGACGATGCGGGACGCGCTGGACACCACGGAGTCTCCGGTGATCTTCTCGCACTCCTCCGCCCGCGCGGTGTGCGACCACCCGCGCAACATCCCCGACGACATCCTCGAGCGCCTGCCCGCCAACGGCGGGGTGGCGATGGTGACGTTCGTGCCGAAGTTCGTGCTCCAGGGCGCGGTCGACTGGACAGTCGCGGCGGACGAGAACATGCGCGCGCACGGCTTCCACCACCTCGACACGACCCCGCAGGCGATGAAGGTCCACCGGGCCTTCGAGGAGCGGCATCCGCGCCCGGTCGCCACGGTCTCGACGGTCGCCGACCACCTGGACCACATGCGCGAGGCGGCGGGCGTCGACCACCTCGGCATCGGTGGCGACTACGACGGCACGGCCTTCACTCCGGACGGACTCGGCGATGTCTCGGGCTACCCGAACCTGATCGCCGAACTGCTCGACCGCAGCTGGTCCACATCCGACCTGGCCAAGCTGACCTGGCAGAACGCGGTACGGGTGGTGAGCGCGGCCGAGGACGTGGCCCGCGACCTCCAGGGCAAGCGCAGCCCTTCGAACGCGAAGCTGGAAGAGCTGGATCGCTGAACCGACGGGCGCGCGCCGCGGCCCGCACCCGTCTCACGCCGTCGGTGGGGTGCGGATCCGTTCCGGGCAGCCGGTGCGGATCCGCACCCCACCGGGCCGTCAGGTGTAGTCGGCGTACGCCAGGTGCCTCGCACAGGTGCGGCAGCGGAACAGATACGCGGTGGGCTGTCCGTCGGCGTCCAGGGACGCGAAGAACGTCTCGCCGAGGGTCTCGCGGAGGCTCTCCGCGGCGTCCGGGTGGTTCCTGAGCTCCTTGGTGCCCGCACGGCCGAGATAGGTCGCCGCGTCCCCGCAGTGCGTCAACCAGCGCTCCTGCTGCCAGCCGGAGAAGCCCGGGGTGCGCCGCTCCACGGTGTGGACCACCGACCTCGGTGCGTCACCCGTCACCTCGGTGAACTGCGCCTCGAAGCGCTCCGCCGCGCTGCCGTCCGCGATGCACCAGGGGCACAGCTCGGCGCGGATGTCCGCGACCGCGTAGACGGGGCCCACGTACACATACCCGCGCCGGAGCCCGCAGCACAGGCACTCGGTGTCCCCGGTGACCACCGAGCCGGTGGCCAGGGGGTCCGGGTGGTACGGGAAGGACGGCAGTTCCGCCGTTGTCGCCGGATGGTTCATGTCCCCACCCTGCCGTATCAAGGAAAGGGGCACCCCTGAGGGTGCCCCGGAACCTCCCGCGCGTTGCCGCAACCGGCCGCGCGCTACGGCAGGTTGCGCGCCATGACGATCCGCTGGACCTGGTTCGTGCCCTCGTAGATCTGGGTGATCTTCGCGTCGCGCATCATGCGCTCGACCGGGTAGTCACGGGTGTAGCCGTAGCCGCCGAGCAGCTGGACGGCGTCCGTGGTGACCTCCATCGCCACATCCGAGGCGAAGCACTTGGCAGCGGCGCCCTGGAAGGTCAGGTCGCTGTCGCCGCGCTCCGACTTGGCCGCGGCCGCGTACGTCAGCTGGCGGGCCGCCTCGATCTTCATCGCCATGTCGGCGAGCATGAACTGGATGCCCTGGAAGTCGGCGATCGGCTTGCCGAACTGCTTGCGCTCCTTGACGTAGCCCTTGGCGTAGTCGAAGGCACCCTGGGCGACACCGAGGGCCTGGGCGGCGATGGTGATGCGGGTGTGGTCGAGCGTGCGCATCGCCGTGGCGAAGCCGGTGCCCTCCTCGCCGATCATGCGGTCGGCCGGAATGCGGACGTTGTCGAAGTAGACCTCGCGAGTGGGGGAGCCCTTGATGCCGAGTTTCTTCTCCGGGGCGCCGAAGGAGACACCCGGGTCGGACTTCTCGACGACGAAGGCCGATATGCCCCTGGAGTGCTTCTCGGGGTCGGTCACCGCCATCACCGTGTAGTACTCGGAGACGCCCGCGTTGGTGATCCAGCGCTTCACGCCGTTGAGGACCCAGTCGTCGCCGTCGCGGACCGCCTTGGTCTTCATGCCGGCCGCGTCCGAGCCCGCCTCGGGCTCGGACAGGCAGTACGAGAACATCGCGTCGCCCTTGGCGAGCGGACCCAGGTACTTCTTCTTCAGCTCCTCGGAGCCGGAGAGGATCACCGGGAGAGAGCCGAGCTTGTTCACGGCGGGGATCAGCGAGGACGACACGCAGGCGCGCGCCACCTCCTCGATCACGATCACGGTGGCGAGGGCGTCCGCGCCCGCGCCGCCGTACTCCTCGGGGACGTGCACCGCGTGCAGGTCGTTCGCGACGAGGGCCTCCAGCGCCTCCTGTGGGAAGCGGGCCTCCTCGTCCACCGCGGCGGCGTACGGCGCGATCTTCGCCTCAGCCAGCGAGCGGACGGCGTCGCGGAGCATGTCGTGCTCTTCGGACGGGCGGTACAGGTCGAATTCAGCCGATCCGGCCAAGGTCTCTCACGCTCCAAAACGCTGCGATGCCGACGCTAATTACCGTTAAGTAACCCGAATTTTAGGGGTAGGCCCACACGAGTGATACGTGAGCTTGGCGACAGCGGGAAACCTGCCCGTCAAGTGCCCCGGCTATGCTCGGGCACCGGTTCACCGACGTATCCCCTGGAGCACCCCATGAGCCTGAAGATCACCGTGATCGGCACCGGCTATCTCGGCGCGACGCACGCCGCGGCCATGGCCGAACTCGGCTTCGAGGTGCTCGGGCTCGACGTCGTTCCCGAGAAGATCGAGCTGCTCCGGCGGGGCGAGGTCCCCATGTACGAGCCCGGTCTCGAGGAGCTGCTGCGCAAGCACATCGCGGGCATCGAGGGCTCCACCGGGCGGCTGCGCTTCACCATGGACTGGTCCGAGCTGGCCGAGTTCGGCGACGTCCACTTCGTCTGTGTGAATACTCCCCAGAAGCACGGCGAGTATGCCTGCGACATGTCGTTCGTCGACGCCGCGATCGCCTCCCTCGCTCCGCATCTGACGGGCCCGGCGCTGGTCGTCGGCAAGTCGACCGTGCCCGTCGGCTCCGCGGACCGCCTGGCCGCCTACCTCGCCGAGCACGCGCCCGCCGGCGAGGACGTCGAGCTGGCCTGGAACCCGGAGTTCCTGCGCGAGGGCTTCGCCGTCGAGGACACGCTGCACCCCGACCGGATCGTGGTGGGCGTGCGCAGCGAGCGGGCCGAGAAGCTGCTGCGCGAGGTGTACGCGACACCGGTCGCCGGGGGCTCGCCCTTCGTGGTCACCGACTTCCCGACCGCTGAGCTGGTGAAGACCTCCGCGAACTCCTTCCTCGCCACCAAGATCTCCTTCATCAACGCGATGGCGGAGGTCTGCGAGGCGGCCGGCGGCGACGTGGCCAAGCTGGCGGAGGCCATCGGGCACGACGACCGGATCGGCAAGAAGTTCCTGCGGGCCGGGATCGGTTTCGGCGGCGGCTGTCTGCCGAAGGACATCCGGGCCTTCATGGCGCGGGCCGGTGAGCTCGGAGCCGACCAGGCGCTGACCTTCCTGCGGGAGATCGACTCCATCAACATGCGCCGCCGCGGCCAGATGGTCGAGATGGCGCGTGAGGCACTGGGGGGCGGCTCGTTCCTCGGCAAGCGGGTCGCGGTGCTCGGGGCGTCGTTCAAGCCCGACTCCGACGACGTGCGCGACTCGCCCGCGCTGAACGTGGCGGGTCAGATACACCTTCAGGGCGGTCAGGTGACCGTCTACGACCCCAAGGGCATGGACAACGCCCGGCGGCTCTTCCCGACGCTCGGGTACGCCCCCTCCGCCCTCGCGGCGGTCCGCGGCGCCGATGTGGTGCTGCATCTGACGGAGTGGCGCGAGTTCCGCGAGCTGGACCCGGCCGAGCTGGGCCAGGCTGTGGCCGCGCGCATCGTCCTGGACGGCCGTAACGCGCTCGACCCGGAGCTGTGGCGCCGGGCGGGGTGGACGTACCGGGCGATGGGCCGCCCCACCGCCTAGCGGACGCAAGACGCCGGTCCGGCCGAGGCTCAGTCGGCCGGACCGGCGTCCTGTTGCATTCTGCACCACGGCCGTGACGCGCGAGCGGCGAGTGCCCAACCCTGTGCGCCGTGTGCCTATTTCGCCCGGTATCGCCGCATCTTCGCGCGCGCCCCGCACACCGTCATCGAACACCAGCGGCCCTTTCCGGCCGGGCTGCGGTCGTAGTACGCCCAGTGGCACTCGGGCAGTTCGCAGGCCTTGAGGCGCAGCCAGGTGCCCGCGGTGAGCGCTTCGGCGACGGCCGCCGCGACACGGGAGAGCAGGGGACTCTCGTCGGCGGTTGCGAGGGACGCGGATCCGTCCCGTTCGTCGACGGCCACGTACAGCGGCGCCCGCGCCAGCAGCCCGCCCAGCGGTGTCACTGCGCGGTGCGGGGGATGGCCGGCGTGGGCCAGGAGAACGGCACGCAGCGACTCCCGCAGCTCCCGCGCATCGGCCAGGTCCGCTTCCGCGACACGGAACTCGGCGCGTCCCTCCGGCGTGTCCAGGCGGTCCTCGCCCGTCTCCAGGTCCACGGTGTTGACCAAGGCCTCCACCAGGGCGAGGCCGCCGGGAGCAGGGGCTCTGTCACTCATCTCTGCGACCTCATGCCCGCGACGATTCCTCTCGGTATTTCCGTTGCGACGTTACCCCAAATCCGCAAGCATGGGGTAACGGTTACCGGTTGTCCTGCTCTACAGGTAACCCGTCCCCTGAGAACTCGTACTCCGAGGAGGAAGTCATGGCTCTCGCCAAGTTGGGCGTCGTCGTCCTGGACTGTCCCGACCCGCGCGCGCTCGCCGGTTTCTACGCGGAAGTGCTGGGCGGCACGGTGGAGGGCGACGGTGAGTGGGTCGACCTGAAGGCGCCGGACGGCCGGTCGCTGGCGTTCCAGGCCGCGCCCGGACACGTACCGCCGAAGTGGCCGGCGCCCGACGACTCGCAGCAGTTCCATCTGGACCTCACCGTCGAGGACCTGGACGCGGCCGAAGCGGGCGTCCTCGCGCTCGGCGCCCGCCCGCTGGACGCGGAGGACCGCTCGCGCACCTGGCGGGTTTACGCCGACCCGGCGGGGCACCCGTTCTGCCTCTGCGCCTGCTGACCGGGCGCCCGCTCCTCGAGGAGGTCACGATGGCACAGCCCGTCGCCCGTATGCGGTCCGTCGTCCTGGACTGCCCGGATCCCCGAGCACTCGCCGAGTTCTACGCCGCGGTGCTGGGCGGCACGGTGGAGGGCGAGGGCGACTGGGTCGATGTGCACCTGCCCGGCGGTCCCAAGCTCGCCTTCCAGGAGGCGCCCGAGTACAAGCCGCCGGAGTGGCCGCGGGCCGATGCCGACTCGCAGCAGGTGCACCTCGACCTCGACGTGGGCGCCACCGTGGAGGCGATAGAAGCCGCCGAGGAGCAGGTGCTCGCGCTCGGCGCGCGCCCGCTGGACGTGAACGACCTGAACGGCAAGCGGGACTTCAGGGTGTACGCGGATCCCGCGGGGCATCCCTTCTGCCTCTGCCGGATCGAGCACCCGGAGTCCGCCTGAACGTGCGAGGCCCCGCCGAACCGCTCGGCGGGGCCTCGCACAGCACACCGGCTCAGTTGCCGGTGACCGTCACCTTCTCGTCGTTCTTCAGCTCGTTGACCAGGGTCTTGAGTTTGGACTTGTCCCATACCAGGTTGCCGCCGGTCGAGCCTGATATCGGCATGTTCAGCGACGTGCCGTCACCACCGCTGACGCCCTTCATCGCCCAGAACATGGACCCCAGGTTCCACAGACTCATGTCCTTGTCGACGGTCAGGGAGTCCAGGCCCGCGCTCATGGTCGGGTAGAACTTGAAGGGGTTGAGGATCGTCCCCGGGGTCGCCACCTGGTGGGCCAGCGCGGAGAGGAACTTCTGCTGGTTCTTGGTGCGCTGCAGGTCGCTCGTGGCGAAGGCGTGCCGGGTGCGGACGAAGGCGAGGGCCTGCTCGCCGTTCAGCGTCTGCGTGCCCGCCTTGAAGTCGGCGCCCGAGTACTTGTCCTTGAAGCCCTTGTCGATGGTGAGCTGGACACCGCCGACCGAGTCGACGATGTTGGCGAAGCCGGCGAAGCCGATCTCCACATAGTGGTCGATGTGCAGCCCGGTGTTGTACTCGATCGTGCGGACCAGCAGCGTCGGCCCGTCCTCCGCGTACGCCGCGTTGAGCTTGGTGTGCCGGCCCGTGCCCTTGAAGGTCTTGCCCGAGTCGCTGCCCACGTACGTCGGTATCTCCACGTCCGAGTCGCGGGGCAGGGATATCAGCGTGTCGCCGTTGCCGCCGACGTGAAGGATCATCATCGAGTCCGTTCGCTTGCCCTCGGCGGACCCGGTGTGCAGCTTCTTCTTGTCCTCGGCGGACATCCCCGCGCGGCTGTCGGAGCCGACGATCAGGTAGTTCGTGCCCTCGCCCGCGGCGGGCCGGTCGATGACCTTGGAGAGGTCGACGTCCCGGTGGAGCTTGGAGTCGGCCCAGAAGTACGTGGCCACCGAGGTCACCACCACCACGGTGACCAGGGTGATCACGGTCCACTTGATCCGGCGGCCCCAGTTGGGACGCTGCCGGTAGTGCTGAAGCTGCGGATCGGGGTCATCGTCGTTGGGTACGAAGCCGCCCTGGCGGCCGCCGTAGACCTGCCCCGTGTTGTAGCCGCCGTACCCCTGGTCGTACGTCGGCTGCTGCGGCACCCCGCCGTACGGCGGCGCGCCCTGAGGGCCGCCCGGCGAGCGCCGGACCTGCCGCATCACCCGCGCGTTCTCGGGCTGTGCGCTGCTGCTGCCGCGTCCGTAGTGGTTGCCGCGGCCATCGTCGGACCATCCCTCGGGCCAATCGTTCATGCGCCCCAGTGTGCAGGGTCCTGGTATGGGCCTTACAAGGGCCGACGAAAAACGGGGTCAGGGCTGTTGCGAAGCTGACACAAAATCTCCCGCTTGTCGGCCCGGCATAAGGTGGACGCCATGACAGACCAGGTCTCAGCCCCGGAATCAGAAATTCCGGACGATATCCCGGGTGACATACCCGGGAAGCCCACCTCGGCTTCCCGGACCACCCTCAGCCACATCATGACCCACAACGACACCAACCTGCTGGGCACGGTGCACGGCGGTGTGATCATGAAGCTCGTCGACGACGCGGCGGGAGCCGTGGCCGGCCGGCACTCCGGAGGTCCGGCCGTCACCGCATCGATGGACGAGATGGTCTTCCTCGAGCCGGTCAGGGTCGGGGATCTGGTCCATGTGAAGGCCCAGGTCAACTGGACCGGCCGCACATCGATGGAGGTGGGTGTGCGGGTGCTGGCGGAGCGCTGGAACGAGTCGACGCCGCCCACCCAGGTCGGCTCCGCCTACCTCGTCTTCGCCGCGGTCGACGCCAACGGCACGCCCCGGCCGGTGCCGCCGGTCATCCCGGAGAAGGAGCGCGACAAGCGCCGCTACCAGGAGGCCCAGATCCGCCGCACCCACCGCCTCGCCCGTCGTCGCGCGATCAGGGAGCTGCGGGAGAAGAGGGCGGCCGAGGGCTATGAGGACTGAGGAAGGCCGCGGGGAGCCGGTGCCGTAGGCCCGGGAGGGGGTCAGGGACACACCACCTGGTCCCCGGTCACCACCTCGTCCGGTTTCTGCGGCTCCGCCGCCTTCACCCGCTGCACCGTCTTGAAGTCCGTACCCGCGATCACCTTCAGCGTCGGCCCCTGACCCGGGGCCGCCCGCAGTTCGCTGCCCGGCAGGGCCGCCGACAGCGACTTCGCCGAGCGGTCCCAGCGCGGGTCGTAGACGACGACCGTGCGCCGGACCGTACGGTCCTTCGCGTTCGCCGGCTGATGCGTCGTGCGGAACCCGGCGGCCGCGAGAGCGTCGTCCACGCGTTTGCCGAGCCCGTCCGTGGGCGTCCCGTTCTCGACTCGGACCTGGATCTGCTGCGGCGGCACGTCCACGGTGACCATGGACGGGCCCGGGCCCGGGCCCGGGCCCTTCGCCTTCGGCCGGGGACGGCTGAGCGGCTTGTCGTCGCGCAGCGACCGGAACAGCGCGCGTGCCTTCGCCTCGTCCCACTTCACCGTCGAACCGAGCTCCTTGACCTGGAAGGTCATGTCGCCGATCGGCACGGTCGTGAACTCCGAGGAGCGCGGCGAGAAGTTCCGCATCGCGCGGGCGAGGCCGACCAGATCGTCCGCGCCGAAGTCCCCGTCCGCGCGCACCGAGCCCAGCACGGCCCGTGTCACGTCCCGGAGCTTCATCGGGTTCAGCAGGACGCCCGACGACGTCGCCCGGTCGATCATCGCCGCGAGGAACTTCTGCTGCCGCTGCATCCGGCCCAGGTCGGAGGCGCCGTCGACGTGCCGGGACCGCACGTACTGCAGAGCCTGGCCGCCGCCCAGCACATGCGGGCCGGCGGTCAGGTTCAGCCCGGTGTAGCGGTCCTTCAGCGGCTGCGAGGTGCAGATGCGGACGCCGCCCAGCACGTCGACCGTCTTCATGAAGCTGATGAAGTCGACCTCCATATAGTGGTCGATCTTGAGATCTGTCATGGCCTCGACCGTGCGCACGGTCAGGTTCGGCCCGCCCTCCGCGTAGGCCGCGTTCAACCGGATCGGATGGGCGGGGTGCTGCGCCCCCGTCGCGGGGTCCGGGTACGCCGCGACCTGCGCGTACGAGTCACGCGGCAGGCTGACCACGGTGGCCCGCTCCCGGTCGGCCGAGAGGTGCACGATCATGAGCGTGTCGGTGCAGTGGCACGGATTCCCACCGAGGCGGAACTTCCGGCGCTCCTTCTCCGTGATCCTGTCCCGGCCGTCGGTGCCGACCAGCAGGATGTTCATGCCGTGGCCCGCCGCGGGGCGGTTCTTCATGTCCTTGAACGGGTCGATCCGGGAGATACCCGCGTCCAGGCCGGTCACCACCACGCGCCCGATGCCGGCCGCGGCGAGGACCCCCACGGACAGCGTGGTGATCAGCCGCGCGGCCCAGCCGGACTTTCTCCGCCGCCGCACGGGCGGCCGCCGAGCGGGGGACCGGCGGACCGGCTGCGGGCGCGCGGGCAAGCGGGTCTGCGTGGGCACAGCGGAGACCTCCGCGGGACTGGGCGTGGGATCCCTGAGCACGGTAGGCCGATACGATCTGCGGCCTGCGGCGGCACCCGGGCGGCGCGCACCGCTGTCCCTCGTTCGCGGTAACGTGAGCCACCTATGAACGCCAAGCCCGACGTGCAGCTCCCCGCCGTCTCCGTGATCATGCCCGTGCTCAACGAGGAGCGGCATCTGCGCGGAGCCGTCCAAGCGATTCTCGCTCAGGACTACGGCGGCGAGACGGAGGTCGTGATCGCCCTCGGTCCGTCCACGGACCGCACGGACGAGATCGCGGCCGAGCTGGTCCGCGAGGACCCGCGGGTGCACACGGTCGCGAACCCGACCGGCCGTACGCCCGCCGCGCTGAACGCCGCGATCAAGGCCTCCCGCCACCCGGTCGTGCTCCGCGTCGACGGTCACGGCATGCTGTCGCCCGACTACATGGCGACGGCCGTGCGCCTGCTGGAGGAGACCGGCGCGCAGAACGTCGGCGGCGTCATGCACGCCGAGGGCGAGAACGACTGGGAGCGTGCGGTCGCCGCCGCGATGACCTCGAAGATAGGAGTCGGCAACGCCGCCTTCCACACGGGCGGTGAGGCCGGCCCCGCGCAGACGGTCTACCTCGGGGTCTTCCGGCGCGAGGCCCTGGAGCAACAGGGCGGCTACAACGAGGAGTTCATCCGCGCCCAGGACTGGGAGCTCAACTTCCGGATCCGGGAGGCGGGCGGCCTCATCTGGTTCTCGCCGGAGCTCAGGGTGTCCTACCGCCCCAGGCCCTCGGTGCGCGCCCTCGCCAAGCAGTACAAGGACTACGGGCGTTGGCGGCATGTCGTCGCCCGCTACCACGAGGGCTCCATCAACCTGCGCTACCTCGCCCCGCCGACCGCGGTGTGCGCGATAGCGGCCGGCCTCGTGGTGGGCGCCGCGCTGACGCCCTGGGGCTTCGTGGTCCCCGGCGCCTATCTCGCGGGCATCGCCCTCGGCTCCGTCCCCGCGGGCAAGGGACTGCCGCTGAGGGCGCGTCTGCAGATTCCCGTGGCCCTCGCGACCATGCACATGTCCTGGGGCTGGGGCTTCCTCACCAGCCCGAAGGCGCTGGCCAGGAAGGTCATCGCGTCGCGCAGGCCGGCGGTCGTGGTCCCCGACTGAGCCCCGCGTACCCGGGGCCCTCTCCGCACGAAGAGAGCCCCTTCCCCGCGGTCACCAGGTGTAGTTCGGGTCCACCTGCATGCACTGCTTGGTCGCACCGTTGAGTATGTTCGCGGACTTCGGGGTCGTGTCGTCCTGCTTCGGTGCCGTGTACTCGGAGCCCGACCGCCAGTCGGAGCCCACGACGAGCGTGACGCCGGAGACGTCCGTCGACTGCTCCACCGAACTCGTCGGGACGCCCAGGGCCTTGGCGACCCGCAGGGCGTCGCCCTTCAGGTCCGCGCTCGGATAGCGGATCACCGTCTTGTCCTCGGCGAGCAGAGTCGAGGAGTCGGCCCTGGCCTCGTCGAAGCCCTTGCCGACGAGGAGCCGGGCCACCGCGCCCGCCCGTCCGCCCACCGGCGCGAGCGCCGGCGTGCTGGTGCCGTTCTGCACCTGTACGGCGATCTTGTCGTCGCTGTCCGTCGGGGCCGCGCTCGCCTGGGGGTCGGTCTTCTTCCTGGTGCCCTTACCGTCCAGCGAGATGTCCTCGCGCACCAGACGGAACAGCTTGTCCGCGTCACCCGGCTTGGGCACCACGCGCTCGCCGACGTAGTCGTACGGCATCGTCGTCATCGTGATGCGGTTCGTCGGCACCTTCTTCAGCTCGGTGCTCAGGTTGTAGAGATCCGCGACCGAGCCGAGCCCCTTGTCGACCGTGAGCGCCTGGGTGGCCGTCTCGGCGAGCCTGCGCAGCTTGTCGGGGTTGCTCAGTGTGGCGTTCTCCCGCAGCTGGCGAACCATCGCGCTCATGTACTGGTGCTGCGCCTTCGTCCGCGCTATGTCGCTGCCGTCCTCGAACCCGTAGCGCGTGCGCAGCCACTGCAGGGCCTGTGTGCCCTTCACATAGGTGGTACCCGCCTTGAGCTTCAGGCCCGAGCCATGGCCGGAGGACGTGTGCGAGTAGATGTTCTTGTCCACGCACACCGGGACGCCGCCGATCGCGTCGGCCATCGAGACCACGCCCGCGAAGTCGACCATGATGAAGTGGTCGATGTGGATGTTGGTGAGCTTCTCCCAGGTGGCGACCGTGCAGCCGGGGCCGCCGCGGCCCAGTGAGTCGTTCGTCATGCCCAGTGACGTCGTCGCCGGGTAGATGTGCCCGGTCTTCGGGTCGGTGCACTTGGGCAGGTGCAGCAGCGTGTCGCGCGGCATGCTGACGACCGACATGTTGGTGCGGTCCGCCGAGACGTGCACAAGCATCTGGACGTCCGCGCGGGGAGGCGTCCCGAAGGTGTCCTTCGCGCCGCCCAGCTTCTGGTTCTCCTGGGAGTCACGGCCGTCCGACCCGATGAGAAGGATGTTCAGCGGGGTCTGCCCCGCCGCGTTCGGCCTCGAAGCGGCCGCCCGGTCCTTCTCGTCGCCGATGTTGAGGTCGTCCTTCTTGAGGTTGTCGTTCAGGTGCTGGTAGTAGAGGTATCCCGCTCCGGCGGTCCCGAGTATGACCACCGCCAGTACGGTCGTCGACCAGCGCAGGACACGGCGTCTGCGGCGCGGGTGCCCCTTCGACGCACCACCGCGTCCACGCCCGTCGGAGCCGAGTGGGTCGGTCGGCGGACCGCCGTCGCCGCCCTGAGCGCCATCGCCGTCCTGTTCGTACAGGCTGTCGTCCCAGCCGAGTTCACCGGCCTGCCGCTCCTGCGCCCCCGCGCCACGCACACCGCTCCGCACCAAGTCCCTGCCTCCCCACCCTGAGCCCGACGAACGGGTCCGCCCGCGGTGCCGAAGAACGCCTGCTGGCGTTCTTCGGCACCGTCGCCGTACGGCGGGCCGCACCATCGCGTCCCACCCGAATCTGTCTCGCGTTCAGTAACTAGACGCTCGACACGCCCGGCAGGATGCACAGGCCGGGCGAATGCGTCCTGTTAGACGCGCAACGGACCCGTCAGGTCATCACGTCGAGCACACTTGCTTGTCCGCGGTGGCCTTGACGACGTCGGGTGCCTTGGCCGGTGCCGTAAGGGGCACACCGGCTCCCTTGAAGTCCTTGCCCAGGGTCAGGATGATCGCGGGCAGCCCCTGGTCGTTCGTCTCGCTCTTGCCCGGCTTCAGCGCCGACGCGGGCAGCCCCATGAGGTCCGCCAGTTTGCGTGCCTGGTCGGCCTGGTCGGGAGCGTATTCGAGGGTCGTCTTGGCCAGCTCCGTGCCCGCGTTGCCGAGTTGGCTGGACTTGGTGACGCCCTCGTTGTTCTGCAGCCAGTTGAGAGTCGCCTGTGCGCTGCCGCCCGGGGCGCCGCCGTTGTAGATGTCGACGCGGACGTCGGAGGCGGCCGAGCGGGAGCCCTTGAGACGGGCAGCCGCGGTGTCCTTGGCCGCCTTCGCCTTCTTCTTCACCTCGGTGAAGGAGACGTCGTTGTTGATCGCGTCGAAGACCTGCGGGGCGGCGCTCGGGTCGACGATCACCGTCTTGTGGACGACGCCGTCGGCCGGATTGTCGCGTACGGGCACCGTCAGGAACGAGATGTTCTTCGGCGGCACCTTCTTCAGCTCCAGGGCGACGTCCTTGAGCGTGCTCACGCTGCCGATGCCGGTGTCGACGGTGAGCGCCTTGGTGGCCGCCTCCGCCAGTTCCAGCAGCTTGCTGGGGTTGGTGAGCGTGTCACTGGAGGTCATCTTGCGGGCCAGCGCGCCGAGGAACTGCTGCTGCACCTTGATCCGGTCCAGGTCGCCCGCGTTGCCGAAGCTGTGCCGGGTGCGCACGAAGGCGAGGGCCTGCTCACCCTCGATCTTCGACACGCCCTTGGGCAGCTTGAGGTGCGACTCCTTGTCGTTGATCGGCTTGCCCACGCAGACGTCGACGCCGCCCACGGCCGTGGTCAGCGTCTTCACCGCGTTGAAGTCGGCCATCATGAAGTGGTCGGGCGAGATGCCGGTGACTTCCTTGACCGTGCGCATCGTGCAGCCCGGGTCGCGGCCGTCCTGGCCGAGGCTCGTGTTGAAGCGGACGTTCTCCGTGCCGGGGATGACCTTGGTGCTGCCGTCGGGCTGCTTCGTCGGGCAGTCGGGGACGTTGACGATCAGATCGCGCGGGATGCTGAGTGCCGTCGCGTTGGTCCGGTCCTTGGAGACGTGCAGCAGGATGTTGGTGTCGGCGTGCCCGACGCTCCCCGCGTCGCCGTAGCCGGTGTTGCCCTTGCCGGTGCGCTTGTCGGTGCCGATGATCAGGATGTTGAAGGCCTCGTCCTTGCTGAAGCCGTTCTTGGCGGCGCTGCCGACGTCCGTCGTCGTGACGTTGCCCTCGAGGTGCTTGAGGTAGAGGTAACCGGCGCCCGTGACCGCGATGAGGATGAACGCCATACTGCCGCCGGTCCACAGCAGTACCTTCTTCGCCTTGCCCTTCCTGGGCTTCGTCCGGCCCCGGCGGCGTCCCGGCTGCGGCTCGGGAGGTGCCCCCCGGCGACGGCGCGGCCCAGGCAGGTCATCCGGAGCCGGTTTGTCCACCCCCGGTCCGCGCGGACCGGGGGTGGTGGTGCGCGTGCCCCTCGGTGCGCCCTGGGGAGGCCCCCCTCGCCGCGGTCTCGGCACGGCCGAATGCGGTGCGGAAGGGCTCAGTCGCAATTCGTATTCGCCAGTCTTCGGGTTGAGCACCCACTGGTCTGCGGGGTCGATGTTGTCCGCCCGCCCACGGCCTTGCGCGTCCACGGTTGTCCGAATCCTCCGTCGGGGCCACGCGGCGCCTTCCCCCTCGAGGCGCTCGGGTCTCTTCAACCAGTGCGGAAACCCAGGACGGACCTTATGGGCGTGGCACCGGATCGCTCACACTATCCGCCCAGTTCAGCGTCGAGCGACGACGGTGACAAATTCCACTCCCATACAACCGGGCAATCTGCCCTATACCTCAGCGAGTTCTTAGCTCATACGTTCCCCGCCTTGGTGCGCGCTTTACCCGCAGGCGTCCTGCGCGGCGGTGTTTCCCTTGAAAGTGGGCGGGGGTTCGGGTGATCGCAGAGGAAGAACCGGGTCCGCGGTCCGCCTTTCGACGGACTTTCCGTCGCCGTACGACTCCTTGCCGTCACCAGGACCGGACGCCGTATTGCGGGTTTTCGGCACCGATTCGTCCGAGGTCGCCTTGGTGACCTCGACAGGCCGGTCCGTGCGTAGCCGGGTGAAAAGTCTCTCCGCCTCGGGTTCCACGAGTTGGTCGCGATTGGCGTTGTCCGGGTAGGAGGTGCGCGGTGCCGTAAGGAACTGGACCCGGTCCGTGGGAAGGTTCCGCATCCCGCGCACAAGATCGTAGAGTCCGCGCAGACTCGCCAGGGCCGGGTCCGTGGTGAGGGACGAGGTGGCGGCGTCCAGCACGGGATACAGCTTCACGGGGTTCAGCAGCACGTTGTCGCTGCGCACCTTGCTGACCAGTGCGCCGAGGAAGCGCTGCTGCCGCTCCATCCGCTCGGTGTCGCTGCCGTCCCCGAGGCTCTTGCGGGCGCGTACGTAGCCGAGCGCCTGCTCGCCGTTGAGCGTGACCCTGCCGGCGGGCAGCGTGAGCTTGGCGGCCCTGTCGTCGATCGGCTGCTTCAGGCACACCTCGACGCCGTCGAGCGCGTCGACCATCTTCTTGAAGCCGTTGAAGTCGACCACCATGTGGTGGTCGATCCGGATGTTCGTCAGCTTCTCGACGGTACGGATCGTGCAGGCCGAACCCCCGGTCGCGAAAGCGTAGTTGAACAGCGTGAAGGCGGCCTCGCTGCGACTGCCGTCCGGGCGCCTGCAACTCGGTACGTTCACCATGAGGTCGCGCGGGAGGGAGACGGCGGTGGCGCTGCGCCGGTTGGCCGCGAGGTGGAGCAGGATCGTGGTGTCGGACCGCTCCGTGCCGAAGTCCCGCCCGTAGCGGCTGTTCCCGGTGCCCGACCGCGTGTCGGACCCGATGATCAGGATGTTCAGCGCCCCGCGTACGAGCGCCGTGGGCCGCTCCTTCTCGTACCGGGCGAGCTCGGCGGCTGCGTCGTTGTCCGCGGTGATGTTCGAGTTCAGCTTCTCGTACGCGGCCCACCCGGCCCCGGCGGCCCCGAGCAGCAGCAGGGCGAGGCCGAGTGAGCAGCGGCGTATCCAGCGCCGCCGGCGGTGGCGCAGGAGCCCGGGCCCGGTGGGAGTGGCACCGACGGGCCCGGGACGGCGCGGGCCGCCCGCCCCCGGGCTTCGTGTGGTGCCATCCGTTGCCACTGCCGGGTCCACCGCCTTGTGACGTACGAGCGTGCAGCGCTCTTACGACCATGGCCCGACGCGGACGTCGGGGGCGGCTGGTGCTAGGCCGAACGGGGGACAGGGTGGCGCCCCGGCCGCGCCTTGTCGCGGTGGGGCGTGGGGCCCCGTGACCTCCTGCGACGCCGCAGCAGGAAGCGAGGGGACCGGGAGTGACGGGCGGCGCGTCCGTTGTGCGGACGCCTTCTGGGTGCGGCGGCTGGGTAGCTTGCCGGCGCCTCGTCGCGCGGCGGTCGCTGCTCGCCCGGAGGACCCGTCCGAGGGCGCTCAGCGTGCGGTGGCCGTGACCCTCTCGCTCTCGATCCGCTTGGCGAGCGCGTCCTCGCCGAGCCGCTCGAGATGCCGGCACAGCACCACCGAGCCCCCGGAGGCCAAGGGTGCGTACAGCCCGGCGCTCAGCCCTTCCCATGTGTCGTACGCCAGTCCGGACAGCAGACGTGAGCCCGGACCCGTCAGCCCCAGGGACGGTGCGTCGGCGCGGGCCAGCTCCGTCACCTCAGCGCCCGTGTACTCCGCTCCCGCGACGATCAGCGCCGGCTCCTCCGGGTCGACCGGCGCGTACGGCTGGAAGCGGTCGCCCTGGCTCGGCACTTCGACCGCGTAGTCGACGAAGCCCTGCGGGGTCTGCGGGAAGCGGCCGCCGAGGGGACGCAGGGCCAGGGCGACGCGCTCCCCGGAGCAGGCGCGCGCCACGTCCAGCGTGTCGGGTCCGCTCACCACGAGGTCGGCGGCGCCGGCGTCACCGCCCACGTCCGCGACGACGCCCACGGATGCGCACGCGAGCAGCCACACCGCCGTCTGCCAGTGCGCGGGCAGCAGCAGGGCGACCCGGTCGCCGGGCTCGGCGGCGAGGTCGCCCTGGAGGAGATTGGCGGTCTTGGACACCCAGTTGGCGAACGTGGCCACGGAGAGCTCGACGCGTTCACCCGTGGCGTCGTCGTAGAAGGTCACCAGGGGGCGCGCGGGGTCCGAGGCGAGTGCGGATCGCAGCAGGTCGGCAGGGGTGTGGTCGGTGGCGTTCACGCGCGCAAGAGTACGCGGGGGCGGTCGTCTTGGGGCTCAGCGGCGGGCGGGTGAACGGACCACCGGTTCGGACCACCTCAGCCGACGATCCGTCAATTCGTTAATAGACATTGTATGTCGTTAATGGACATGTATGTATGGCTATGTCCAAGATCGGGGGCATGCGCGGATACCTTGCTTCCTCGATCGGACTCACATGCTCGGCGGTACTGACTCTCTCCTTCGCCGTCCCGGCCACAGCGGCCGGGCCGGTTGTGCGGGGTCCCGCGGCTGCGGCGCACATGCCGGCCGCGTCGCCCGCCGGACCGCTCACCGGGGCGAGCATCCCCGGCGACACCCAGTCCCTGCCCCTCGTACCCCTCCACCCCAGCCGGGCCGCCGGTGCGCTGCCCGAGGCGGGGCTGGCCCCGCAGACCGTACGGTCCTTCTCGCTGGTCGGCGTCGTCTGGGACGACCCGCAAACCGAACTGCACGGCCTGGTCCAGATCCGCACCCGTGCGAGCGGCACGACCCGGTGGTCGGCCTGGCAGGAACTGGAGACGCACAACCACGGCCACGGCCCCGACCCGGACAGCGCGGAGGGCGCCTCGCACCGGATGCGCGGATCGACCGCGCCGCTGTGGGTCGGCAACTCGGACGGCGTGGAGGTGAGAGTGCGCGCCGAGGCGGACCAGACCGGCGGAACCCGTGCGCCGACCCTCCCCGACGGCCTGCGCGTCGAACTGGTCGACCCCGGCAAGGGGCCGCAGGCGGGCGCCCCCGCGCAGACGCATGCCGTCGACGGACAGCCATCGGACGGGGGCGCATCCGCCGAAGTGAGCGGCGCGGGGATCGCCGCGTCCGCCATTGACGCCGTCCTAGCGCCCCCGAATGTCCTCGCGCCCCCGAACGCCCCGGAGATTCCGGCGTTGTCGAAGGAGGCGACGAAGGAAGCGGCCGACGAGCAGAGGGCGGAAGCGATCGGAACGCTCCCGGAAAGGGCGCAGCCGTACATCGGGCCGCGCCCGCGCATCATCACGCGCAGCGGCTGGGGAGCCGACGAGAGCCTGCGTGAGCCGGGCTTCATCTACACGGCGAGTGTGAAGGTGGCCTTCGTCCACCACTCCGCGTCGGGCAACAACTACACCTGCGCGCAAGCGCCTTCCGTCATCCGCAGTATCTACCGCTACCACGTCGTGAGCAGCGGCTGGCGGGACATCGGGTACAACTTCCTCATCGACAAGTGCGGAAACATCTACGAAGGCCGCGCCGGGGGCGTGGACAAGCCCGTGATGGGCGCTCACACCCTCGGGTTCAACACCAACAGCATGGGGGTCGCCGTCCTCGGCACCTACACCAGTACCCAACCGTCGGCCGCCGCCGTGAACGCCATCGCCGCGCTCACGGCGTGGAAGGTGGGCCTCTACGGCATGGATACGCGTGCCAAGACATACCTGCAGTCCGGTGGTGGCAATCTCTACCCGAAGGGCGTCAACGCTCAACTCAATGTGGTCTCCGGCCATCGCGACGGGTTCGCCACGGAATGCCCGGGACAGCTGCTGTACGCCAAACTCGGGTCGATCCGCACCACCGCGGCGCGGTTGCAGGGCCGCTGAGGAAGGGGGCCGTCCCACGAAGCCGTACCGACCACCCGTACGACATCCACGGTGTTCGGTACGCCTGCGCACGACGGTCCCCACGACGCCGTACGCGTCTTTGAGCACGAAGGTGTACGGGGGGCACCCCGCGCACGGCCGTCGAAGGACACCCCACTGTCGTCGAAGGCACCTCTAACGGTTCTCATAACGCCCTTAGCGGTCCTCATAACACGGTCTGCATACACTGGCCGGCCGATGGACAGTTCGGCCGGTCCCGGCAGGAAGCAGAGACGACAGGTGACAGAAGCGATCCTCCTGGTCGGCGGTAGAGGCACCCGGCTGCGGCCGCTCACGGTGCACACCCCCAAGCCCATGGTTCCGGCCGCAGGGGTGCCCTTCCTTACGCATCAGCTGGCGCGGGCGAGGGCGGCGGGTGTGGAGCACATCGTGCTCGCCACCTCCTATCTGGCCGAGGTGTTCGAGCCGTACTTCGGTGACGGCTCGGCCCTCGGCCTCCGACTCGAGTACGTCACGGAGGAGGAACCCCTCGGTACCGGCGGCGCCATCAGGAACGTGGCGAGCCGCCTCCACTCGGGACCCGACGAGCCGGTCCTCATCTTCAACGGGGACATCCTCACGGGCCTGGACATCCGCGCCCTGGTCCGCACCCACGAATCGACGGGCGCGGACGTCTCGCTGCACCTCACGAAGGTGACGGACCCGAGGGCCTTCGGCCTGGTGCCCACGGACGAGACGGGCCGGGTGACGGCGTTCCTGGAGAAGCCGCAGACGCCAGAGGAGATCGTCACCGACCAGATCAACGCCGGCGCCTACGTGTTCCGCCGCTCGGTGATCGACACCATCCCGGAGGGACGCCCGGTCTCGGTGGAACGGGAGACCTTCCCTGGCCTGCTGGCCGCGGGCGCCCATCTGCAGGGCATGGTGGACTCCACGTACTGGCTGGACCTCGGAACCCCGGCGGCGTTCGTGCGCGGTTCGGCGGACCTGGTCCTCGGGCGTGCACCGTCCCCCGCGGTGCCCGGCCGCTGCGGTGACCGGCTGATCCTGCCGACGGCGACGGTCGCCACGGGCGCGAAGCTGACGGGCGGCACGGTGGTCGGTGAGGGCGCCGTCGTCGGGGAAGGTGCCCGGATCTCCGGCAGCACACTGCTCGCCGGCGCGGTCGTGGAACCGGGTGCGGTCATTACCGACTCCCTGATCGGTGCGCGCTCCCGGATCGGCGAACGCTCGGTCGTCTCGGGCGCGGTCATCGGCGACGGCGCGGTGGTCGGCGCGGACAACGAACTCCGTGACGGGGTACGGGTCTGGTGCGACGCGAGGATTCCGGCGGGCGCGGTCCGCTTCTCCTCGGACCAGTAGGTTCCGCACAGCCCGTCCGCAACGCAGGGTGCCCTCCACGGAGGGCACCCGCACTCCTACAACCGCCCGATGTCGCCCCGCCGCATCTTCGGAGCACGCCGGGGCGGCGCGGATCCGCTCAGCAGGATCAGCCGTGCCGCCCGGTGACGCTGCCCCGCGTACGGCTCGAGCAGCGACAGCATCACCTCGTCGTCCGCATTCCGGTCCCCGGCGAGGGCGTAGCCCACGATCCCCGGCAGATGCAGGTCGCCGACGGTCACCGAGTCGGCTGCCCCAAGACTGCGCTGCACGATCTCCGCGGAGGTCCACGGCCCGATCCCGGGCACCACCTCGAGACGTGCCTGCGCCGGGGCCGGCTCCATCCCCGTGGCCTCCTCCAGCCGTGCGGCCACCCGCACCGCCCGCAGGATCGTCGAGGCCCGTTTGTTGTCGACCCCTGCCCGGTGCCACTCCCAGGACGGAATCAGCGCCCAGGTACGCGGCGCCGGCATCACATGCATCCGGGCCGGCGCGGGTCCCGGCGCCGGCTCCCCGAACTTCCGTACCAGCAGCCGCCATGCCCGGTACGCCTCGTCCGTGGTGACCTTCTGTTCCAGGACCGACGGGATCAGCGACTCCATGACGAGGCCGGTCCGTGTCAGCCGCAGCCCCGGCCGCCGCTTCCACGTCAGCGCCACCAGCCGGTGCCGCGGTGCGAACGCGGCGGGATCGTCCAGCGCGCCCAGCATCTCGGGCAGTTGATGCAGCAGCCACTCGGCCCCGGGTCCCCAGGCCTCCGCCTCGGCCACCCCGCTCCGCAGCGCGACCCGCAGGGTGCCCGGCCCCGTCGGCGTTCGGCTGGCCCGCCACACCGAGCCGTCCGGTGTCGTCCGGAACGTGGGATCGCCGGGACCGCGTCGCAGCGGCCCGAGCACCAGCCCGAGGTCCAGCGGCCACGGCAGGGCCCAGGAGCGCCTCCGCCCCGGGGCCATGGCCGGCCGCGGCACACCCCCGGGCACGACGACATCCCCACCACGCACGGTCGTGGAGGTGGGGCGGAGAGGGAAGCGTCCGGCCACGGTTGATGTCCTGGTGATTCTGGGGCTGTGCCATATGAGGGTAGGCGCGCCGGGGCCGTGCCGGGGTGGTTCTGCGCGTTCCGGGGGCCGGGGTCCGGCTCAGCGCACTTCGATGAACGCCTCCGCATCCCGCACCGCACGCGGCTTGGGTTCCTCCGCCGGGTGACCCACCGCGACGGCGCCCATCGGCTCCCAGTTCTGGGGCAGCCCGAGCACCTCGCGCACGACGCCCCGGCAGAACATGGTCGACGACACCCATGCGGAGCCCAGTCGCTCCCCGGCGAGCGCGACGAGCAGGTTCTGCACGCCGGCCCCCGTGGCGACCACGAACATCTCCCGCTCGGCCGCGTCCCGCCGTGCGTCGCCGTAGGTGTGGGACCCGTCCATGACCATGCAGGGCACGACGAGGTACGGCGCGTTGCGCAGCACGTCCCCGCGCCGGATCCGCTTCGCGATCGACTCCTCGGTCTTCGCGTCGCGTCGCAGATCGGCGATCCACGCGTCCCGCATGGCGTCCAGCAGTCGCGTCCGCGATGCAGCGGACTCCAGGAGCACGAACCGCCACGGCGTCGTGTGGTGCGGCGCCGGGGCGGTCACCGCGGCGGCCACGGCGCGTCGTACGGCACCGGGGTCCACGGGCTCGTCGGTGAAGGCCCGCACCGTACGCCGCTGGGTCACCGCCTCCCGTACCGCCTCGGAGGTGCCCAGCCGGAACATGTCGTCGCGTGCGTCGCGCACCATCGCGCGTGCTCCCTCGCCGTCGTCCTGTGAGACCACGTGCGGCAGCCCGCGCACCACGGCGACGGGCAGCCCCGCTGCCTTCCCCTTGACCAGGTCGCCGGCCGCGGCCAGTTCGTCCGCGGTGGCGACGACGGTCGCGCTCAGCGGATTGCCGTGCGCGTCCGTGCCGCCGCGCAGGTCGTCCAAGACCCGTACGCCCGCGGCGCCGACGGCCACATCGGTCAGCCCGGTGCGCCAGGGTCTGCCGAAGGTGTCCGTCACGATGACGCCCACCTCGACCCCCAGCGTGTCCCGCAGTCCCTCCCGGATGAGCCGCGCGGAGGCGTCGGGGTCCTCGGGCAGCAACAGCACCGTCCCCGTCGGGGTGTTGGAGGCGTCGACGCCGGCGGCGGCCATGATGAGCCCCTGCCGGTTCTCCACGATCCTGAGCGGTCCGCGCCGGGCCACGACCCGTACGGTCTCGGCGTCGATGGCGGCCTCGCGGTCGTCCGCCCGGACGATGCGTCCCTCCGCCTTGGACACGATCTTCGAGGTGACGAGCAGGACGTCCCCGTCGACGAGCCCGGGCTCGGTGGCCGCGATCAGCTTGGCCAGGTCGTCACCGGAGCGGACCTCGGGGAGTCCGGCCAGGGCCCAGACCCGGTAGCCGGCTGTTTCGGTCACGACGTCCGCACCTCCTCGGCGAGCGCCAGCGCCTCCTGGGCCATCCGGGCCGTCGCCTCCAGGTCCGTCATCATCAACGGCACCGCGCGGCAGCGGATGCCCGCGGCCTCCACGCGCTCCACGGCGGACGCGTCCACCGTGTCCACGAGCCAGCCGTCCAGCAGCCCCGAGCCGTAGTGCTCGGCGACCGCCGCGGCCGTCGACTCGACGCCGACCGCCGCGAGCACCTTGTCCGCCATCCCGCGCACGGGCGCGTCACCGATGATGGGGGAGAGACCCACCACGGGGACCCCGGCGTCCGCGATCGCCTCGCGTATGCCGGGCACGGCGAGGATCGTGCCGACCGAGACGACGGGATTGGACGGCGGGAAGAGGACGACGTCCGCTTCGGCGATGGCCTCCAGGACACCCGGCGCCGGCTTGGCCTGGTCGGCGCCGACGGGCACGACCGCCTCGGCCGGGACGGAGGCCCGCAGCCGCACCCAGTACTCCTGGAAGTGGATCACCTTGCGCTCGCCGGCCCCTGCGTCGGAGTCACTGTCGGGCAGAGTGACGGCGACATGGGTCTCGACCCGGTCGTCCGACATGGGGATGAGCCGGACCCCCGGCTTCCAGCGGTCGCACAACGCCTCCGTGACCGCACTGAGCGGATAGCCCGCGCCCAGCATCTGCGTCCGCACGATGTGCGTGGCGAAGTCGCGGTCGCCGAGCCCGAACCACTCCGGTCCGACGCCGTACGCCGCGAGTTCCTCCTTGAGGTGGAAGGTCTCGTCGGCCCGGCCCCAGCCCTGTTCCTCGTTGATGCCGCCGCCGAGCGTGTACATCACCGTGTCGAGGTCTGGGCAGACCTTCAGCCCGAAGAGGTGGATGTCGTCGCCGGTGTTGCCGATGACCGTGACGTCCGCGTCTGGCACGGCCCGCTTGAGACCGCGCAGAAACCGGGCACCGCCGATGCCGCCTGCCAGAACCACAATGCGCATTGAAACAGTGTGTCAGCCGCCAGGCCCACTCGTTGAGGGGTGGTGGCCGGTGACGGGAGGGACGGTCCTGCCGGAGGCCACGACAACGTGCGACCCGGCTTGTGGACGGCCCGTCGGCTTTTCGCGGCGCCCCCGCCGGTACCGGCCCGTGCCGTCCGGCAGTCCGCCGTCGACTCAGCGGCTGATGGTGTCGACGGCGCCCCGGTCGGCGGCGCACGCCTCGACGGGGGTTCCTTCGGCCGTGCCCGGCTGGGACTGCGGGAGCATGGCCATCTCGGTCAGACCCGGGAAGTAGACGTGCAGGCTGACGGCCGGCTCCAGCGTGTCGTTCACCACTTCGTGCACATACCCGGGCGCGAAAACCCGTTGCGCACCGGCCTCCAGCGCGCGGGTGCCGTGCTCCGTGCGCTCGGTGAGCGCGCCTTCCAGGACGGTCAGCACGCCGGACGAGCGCCCGTGGTCGTGCAGTCCGCTGCCCTGCCCGGGCACCCAGGACAGCAGCCACACCTCGTAGCCGGGTCCGGTGCGCAGCCGGTGATACCACCGGGACGTCGCGTCGTACTCAACGAGGTGCGCCCACTGGGAGCGGTCGGCGGCGATGGAGCGGGCGAGGCCGGCGAACTCGGCCACGGTGGCCGGGTGCTCGCGCGGCGGCTGGAGCAGGTGCGGTACTTCGAGGATGTCGCCGGCGATCTGGAGGTCGCTGTCGCTGTTCATGGGTGCGGAGTTCCTCGGCGGGAGGGAGCGGGGGCTGGGTGTCGCGTGTCGTCCGCCCGGATCACGGGCGTGGCGCGGGCCCTGGTACGGGCTGAGGGACAGCAGCCGAGTCGTGTGGACTCAGGAGCGGCCGGAGCGGCGGAAGGCTCAACAGCCGGAACAGCAACAGCAACAGCTACAGCGAGCGCGGGCAGCACCGTGGGACCCGGCGGTGCGGGTCTGGGTGAGTGCCGAGTTCGCGAGCATGCCCACAAGGACATCGGTTCATATCCCACCTGTCAACTTGAGGCCTGGAATGTGGGCTCTGTTTCACCTCATCCGGTTCATCTGGCAGGCGAAAGGTTTGTGCAGGGCGAGTCGGGGACACATGGAGCGCACCGCCCGGCGCACGAACGTCGTTGCGATCTCGTGATCCGACTGTGATCAGGTTCGCTCCGCCGTACGTATCGGAACGAGATCGAACTGATGGACGTCCTTCTCTGTGAGGGGTGGGGGGCTCGCGTACACCCCTCTTGAGTGACATGGTTTATGCCGATTTGCACACTTTCCGCATAGCCTTGGTTCCGCAGAGTGAATAAGGGGCCCAATAGCAGATCTCGGCTTGACTGGCCCGGATCGGCACACTTGTAATTTCACTCGTGTCGTTCAGCCGAAATCGGTAACGGCTACATCACGGGGACGCGAAAGACTGACGAGGGGCGCACATGACCGAGCTGGTGCAGCAACTGCTGGTCGACGACGCGGACGAGGAACTCGGCTGGCAGGAGCGCGCGCTGTGCGCCCAGACCGACCCGGAGTCCTTTTTTCCCGAGAAGGGCGGCTCCACCCGCGAGGCCAAGAAGGTCTGCCTCGCCTGCGAGGTCCGCTCCGAGTGCCTTGAGTACGCACTCGCCAACGACGAGCGGTTCGGTATCTGGGGCGGCCTGTCCGAGCGTGAGCGCCGCCGCCTCAAGAAGGCCGCCGTCTGAGTCCGCCGAGCGGCAGGAGTCGTCGAGGACCTCGCAGAACAGCCGCGCGTGCGTCGCGGCCGGACCCTTGGGCGAGAGATGAAATGGCGCACACCGATACGTAAAGAACGGCCCGTCGCAGATGGGTTGTCCACAGGCGGCGGGCCGTGATCTTGTCCAGCCGTTAGTGTGGGCCTCCGTCCGAGACGTCCCGCTGCCCCCAGGGGCACAGGCGTCCACCGCAGTCCAGCGAACCGGGGCCCGTACCTCGATGTCCGTGTACAGCCATACGACGGTCCAACACGACGCCGCCACGTCGCCGTTCGACCCGACCCGCCCGCCCGAGTTTCCGCGTCACGTGGTCACCGCGGTGCTCGTCTCCCATGACGGAGCACGCTGGCTGCCCCACGCGCTCGCCGGGCTGCTCGGCCAGGAGCGGCCCGTGCAGAACGCGGTCGCAGCCGACACCGGCAGCGCGGACGACTCCGCCCAGCAGCTCACCGACGCCCTCGGCGCCGACCGTGTACTGCACCTCGCCCGTCGTACCGGTTTCGGCCAGGCCGTCGAGGAGGCGAACCGCAGCGCGGCCGTACTGACCCCGGACGACCTGCCCTACCTCAAGCGCCCCAGCGGCTGGGACCCCGTCACCCGCACCTGGCGGGACGAGGCGTACGACATGCCGGAGCTGCCGTACGGCGAGCCCGTGGAGTGGCTGTGGCTCCTGCACGACGACTGCGCCCCGGAACCCGACGCCCTGGCCCAGCTGCTGCAGGTCGTGGAGAACGAGCTGGAGCTGGGCCGCGACGACCTGGCCGTCGTTGGCCCCAAGCTCCGCGGCTGGTACGACCGCCGGCAGCTCCTCGAGGTCGGCGTCACCATCGCCAACTCCGGCCGCCGCTGGACCGGCCTCGACCGCCGCGAACAGGACCAGGGCCAGCACGACCACATCCGTACGGTGCTGTCCGTGTCCACGGCCGGCATGCTCATCCGACGCGACGTCTTCGAGGAGCTCGGCGGATTCGACCGTCACCTGCCCCTCATGCGTGACGACGTCGACCTGTGCTGGCGCGCCCATTCCGCGGGATACCGCGTCCTGGTCGCCCCCGATGCGGTGGTACGGCACGCCGAGGCGGCCTCCCGCGAGCGTCGCACCGTCGACTGCGTGAGCCGCACCGCGGCCTCCCCGCACAAGGTCGACAAGGCGGGCGCCGTCTACACCCTGCTGGTCAATGCCCGTTCGGCACAGCTGCCCTGGGTCCTGCTCCGCCTGGTGCTCGGCACCCTGCTGCGCACGCTGGCCTACCTCGTCGGAAAGGTGCCCCGACAGGCCGTCGACGAAATCCGCGGCCTGCTCGGGACCCTGCTCAGGCCCGAACGGATTTTCGCCGCGCGACGCAGGCGCGGCCGGCCGCGGATCGACAAGGACGAGTTGCGCCCGCTCTTCCCGCCGCGCGGGGCGACCGTCCGGGCCACCGTCGAACAGATCGCGAGCAACGTGGTGGGCCGCTCCGACCCCGAGGTCTCCTCGGCCGGCCGGCACGGCGGCGGCATCGAATCCGGACCGGGCGGCGACGACGCCGACTTCCTGCAGGTCGAACAGTTCGCCCGGCTCAAGCGCATCGCCCGCAAGCCGGGGCCGGTGCTCTTCGCCGTCCTGCTGCTGTTCTCTCTCGTCGCCTGCCGCGCCCTGCTCGGCGGAGGCGCGCTCGCGGGCGGCGCGATGCTGCCCGCGCCCCCCGACTCCTCCGACCTGTGGTCCCGGTATCTCGACGCCTGGCACCCGGTGGGTGCGGGCGGCACGCAGTCCGCGCCGCCCTATCTCGTGTTCGTCGCCATGCTCGCGAGCATCCTGTTCGGCTCCACCGGGCTGGCGGTCACGGTCCTGCTCGTCTGCTCGGTGCCGCTGGCCGGGTTCACCGCGTACTTCGCCTCACGACCGCTCGTCGAGTCGCGGCTGGTGCGTGCGTGGGCGTCCGTCGCCTACGCCTTCCTGCCCGCCGCCACCGGTGCCCTCGCCGGCGGCCGCATCGGCACGGCGGTCCTCGCGATCCTGCTGCCGCTCATCGCACGCGCGGGGATCGCGGCCGGCGGGCTCGCCCATGCCTCCCGCGCCCGCGGCAGCTGGCGAGCCACCTGGGCGTACGCCCTGCTGCTGACCGTCACCACCGCGTTCACGCCCATCGTGTGGCCGATCGCCCTGGTCCTCGGTCTCCTGCTGCTCGCCCTGCGCAGGCACGACCTCGTCGCCCGCGGCCTCCGCCTCCTCGTGCAGCTGGGCACCCCGCTGCTGATCCTCGCCCCCTGGTCGCTGTCGCTGCTGCCCTTCGGCTTCTTCAAGGAGGCCGGTCTCGCCTACGGTGCGAGCGCGGCCTCCGCGTCCGACCTGCTCGGCGCCAGCCCCGGTGGTCCCGGCACCGTCAGCGGACTGATGCTCGTCGGTGTCGTCCTCGCCGCGCTGGCCGCCCTGATGCGCGGCGAGCGTCAGGGAGCCATCTGGACGGCGTGGGCGGTCGCCCTGACGGCGCTGGTCTTCGCGGTGCTGTCCAACGGCTCCACATGGCCCGGGCCCGCGACCCTCGTCTACGGCCTCGCACTTCTGGCGGCCGCCTCCATCGGCGCGGAAGGCGCGAAGGAGCGGGTGGCCGAGCAGAACTTCGGCTGGCGCCAGCCGGTCGCCGCGCTCATCGCGTTCGCCTCCGTGGCCGGTCCCCTGCTGATCGCCGCCGGGTGGATGATCCGCGGCGCCGACGGGCCCCTGGAGCGGCGCGACCCCGTGCAGGTGCCGGCATTCGTCGCCGAGGAGGGCGGCACCAGCGACCAGGCCCGCACGCTGGTCCTGGACAGCCAGTCCAGCGCGCGTGTGGGCTACACCCTCGTCCGCGGCTCCGGCGCCCGCCTCGGCGACGGCGAACTCGCCGCGGAGGACGGTGAGAACCAGATGCTCGACAAGGTCGTGGCCAACCTCGTCGCGGGGTCCGGCGCCGACCAGGCGGACGAACTCGGCGGCTTCGCCGTGCGGTACGTCCTCGTCCGCAAGGGCGCGCCGCGCGAGATCAGCCGCGTCCTCGATGCCACGCCCGGCCTGAGCCGGCTCAGCCAGCAGGACGGCAGCGCCCTGTGGCGGGTGGACCGGCAGGTCTCCCGCGCCGCGATCGTCGCGGGTTCCGCCGCACCGCAGTCCGTCGCCTCCGGACCCGTCGAGATCCACACCAAGATCCCGTCCGGCCCAGGCGGCCGTGTGCTGCGGCTCGCCGACACCGCCAGCGCGGGCTGGACCGCGACCCTGGACGGCAGGCCGCTCGCCCGCACCACGGTCGACGGCTGGGCCCAGGGCTTCCAACTGCCGGCTTCCGGCGGCACGTTGGACGTCACCTACGACACGCCGATCACCCACACAGCCTGGCTGTGGGCGCAGGGCTCGCTCGCCGTCGTCCTCGTGGTCCTCGCCCTGCCCGGCCGCCGCCGGGACGTCGACGACGACCTTCCCGAGGAGCGTCCCGTGCCCGCGCAGGAGACCTTGGGCGAGGGCCGCCGGGCCCGCCGGCTGCGGGCTCAGGCCGAGGCGGAGGAGGCCGACCAGGACACCGACGCCCCGCCACCCCCGTCCGAGGAGTCCCCGGCCGACATCCCGCAGCAGCCGGCGTACGGCGAATGGGACACGGCGGGCCAGACGGACGGCGAATACGGCACGTACGGCGGCGAGCAATACCCGGACTACCAGCAGCAGTATGCGCAGGGCGGCTACGAGTACGGGCAGCAGCAGTACCCGGCCGACCCCTATCAGGGCGCCCAGTACGACCCGTACGCCTACGGCACCACGGCGCCGTACGACCCGACGTACGACCAGGGCTACGGCACGCCCTACGACCCGGCGCACGGCACCGACAGTGAGCGCCCCGACGGGAGCCAGCAGTGAACCGCACGACCCTGTCCCTGATCGCCGGCACGACCGCACTCGCCGCCGTCACCGGATTCGCGGCGCTCACCGCACCGGCCGCGTCCAGTGGCGGCACCGCCAAGGCGGCGGCCCGGCTGCCCGTGGAGCAGACCCGGCTGCTGTGCCCGGAGCCGAGCACCTCCGACATAGCCGACACCACGTACACGTCCTTCACCCCTGTCTCGCCCGGCACGAGCAGCAGCGGCAAGGCCGAACTCACCGCGGCGGGCGCGCAGTCCGCGGCCGGCTCGGACTCCTCCGGAAGCGGAAAGTCCGCCAAGAACAAGAAGCAGCCGGACGCTCCCAAGGTGACCCCCAAGGACCCTGGCACCCCCGTCACCGGGACCGCCTCCGGCAGCGACACGCCCGCCCTGCTCGGCACCGCCACCGGCCGTCTCGCGCCCGGCTGGACGGTTCAGGAGACGACCCAGGTCGACGCGGGCACCGGCCGGGGGCTGCTCGGCACCGGCTGCAGCGCCCCGGACACGGAGTTCTGGTTCCCGGGCGCAAGCACCGCCGGGTCCCGCACCGACTATATGCACCTGACCAATCCCGACGACTCCGCCGCGGTCGTCGACATCGAGCTGTACGGCAAGGACGGCAACCTCAAGTCGACGGTCGGCGAAGGCATCACGGTCCAGCCGCACTCCAGTGAGCCGGTCCTGCTGTCCACGCTCAGCAGCGCCCAGGAGAGCGACCTCACGGTCCACGTCGGCGTCCGCAGCGGCCGGGTCGCCGCCGCCGTGCAGGCCCTCGACGACAAGCTGGGCGGCGACTGGCTGGCCGCCTCCACCGACCCCGCGGGCTCCCTGGTGATGCCCGGCATCCCCAAGGACGCCACGGACGTACGCCTGATCGCCTTCGTGCCCGGCGACGCCGACGCCGACCTGAAGGTGCGCCTGGCCTCGCCCTCCGGTGAGATCACCCCGGCGGGGAACGAGACGCTGCATGTGAAGGGCGGCATGACCGCCGCCGTCGACCTCGGCGACATCACGCGCGGGGAGGCGGGCTCCCTGGTGCTGACGCCCAGCGACTCCCCGGTCCCCGTGGTCGCCGCGCTGCGCGTGCTGCGGGGCAAAGGCGACAAGCAGGAGTCGGCGTTCATCCCGGCCACCGCGCCGGTCGGCACGCGCGCCTCGGTGGCCGGCAACTTCGGCAAGGACTCGACGCTCGCGCTGAGCGCCCCGGGCGGCGCGGCCACGGTCAAGGTCACCGCGTCCGCGGGCAGCGAAGGCGGGACCGCCGTCACGAAGCAGTACACGATCAAGGGCGGTACGACACAGGACGTGGACGCGCCCGTGCCGAGCGGTCTCAAGGGCTCGTACGCGCTCACCGTGGAGCCGGTCTCCGGAGGCCCCGTCTACGCCGCCCGCACCCTGCAGACGACCGTCGAGGGCGTACCGGCGTTCACGGTGCAGACCCTCCCGGACGACCGTGGGACGGTCGCGGTGCCCCAGGCGGACCAGGATCTGTCGGTGCTGCTGAAGAAGTGACGGACGGGGCCGTCACCTCCCCCGGTCCGGGCCGCGGGGTGGTGCGGCCCTGCCGGTCAGTCCTCGCCGTAGCGCGGGTCCACCGTCTCCGGGGTCAGCCCGAGCAATTCCGCCACCTGCTCCACGACCACCTCGTGGACGAGGGCCGCGCGCTCGTCGCGGCTCTTCGTCCGGATCTCGACCGGCCGGCGGTAGACGACCACTCGTGCACGGCGGCCCTCGCGGGCCTCGATCGTGGCACCGAGGGGTACCGCCTCGTCGCTCCAGACGTCGCCGGCGCCGTCCAGGCGCGGCACTTCCAGGACCAGGAAATCGATGTCGGCGAGCTGCGGCCAGCGTCGCTCCAGACGCTCCACGGAGTCCTGCACCAGGTCCGCGAACACCTCGGCCCGGCTCGCGGCGAGCGGCACCTGGGGCGGCGCGACGGGGCCACGCATGCCTCTGCCATGGCGGTCACGGCGGCGGGGCCCGGGTGCGGTGGCGCGGGGCGTTACAGGGTTGTCCATCACTGACGAAGAGTAGTCCCCGCAGGGTCCCCACGCCCCGCCCCCACACGGCCGCGCACCCCCTCCGTCGCCTCCGCGTTCGACCACCCCGCAGAGGCGGGCTCCGTGCAGCTGCGCCGGCGCCGGGCCGCCGATGTCGCAGGATGACCATTCCGGCCAAGGTTGGGCTCGATTCCATATACCCCCGAGACCGCCGCCCTCATGAGAATTGACGGCGTTTGTACCGAGTGCTGACCGGTTTCAGGGGTGTCCGGTTCTCTCGCACCGGCCGTCCGTGCAGGTCAGCCTGTCGCGTCGGAAGGGGTGTGTGGGGTGTCTCACAGCACGACACGGTGGAGTGACCTGGGGGAGAGTCGTCGCGGCCCGCTCAAGAGTGCGGTACCGTCCAACGTCGTGAGCCCTGTACGTCGCTGTTCGCGCACTGCTTGCGGCCGACCTGCCGTCGCGACGCTGACGTACGTCTACGCCGACTCGACCGCGGTCCTCGGCCCGCTCGCCACTTACGCCGAACCCCACTGCTACGACCTGTGCGCCGAGCACTCCGAGCGCCTGACCGCGCCGCGCGGCTGGGAGGTCGTTCGGCTGCTGGACGGCTCGGCACCCGCGCGCCCCAGTGGTGACGACCTCGAGGCGCTCGCCAACGCGGTGCGTGAGGCGGCCCGTCCGCAGCAGCGCGCCGCCGGGGCCGGCGGCGGCTACGGGCGCACGGCGGACCCGATGGAGGTCGCCCGCCGCGGCCATCTCCGGGTGCTGCGCTCACCGGACAACTGACCGCCGGTCGACCGGTCTTGGGTCCCGGCTCCCGCCTCGGCGTCCGGGACCGCCGTCAACAGCCGCCGCAGCTCACTCCTTCGAACGACTTCTCGGCTCATCTGGCCCAAGAGCGGGCTTGGTCGGCCCGCGCGGCATCCCGCCCTCGCGAACGTGCCATCGACGCCCGGACGCGTCCGTGCCCCGGCGTGCGCTCCTCGGCGCTCGGCCGGCCGGGCACGCCGGTTCTCAGCCCAGTGCGGCCCCGGCTTCCGGGCGCAGCGCACCGGTGTGCCGGTCGAGCCCCGGTATGAACTCCGTGGGAACTGTCCGCGCTGGGCACCTGGGCCCGTCCGGGTGCCGGAGCAGGCAGGTAGTTTGTGCTCATCATTGAGACTCCAGGAGGGTTTGGCCGTGTCAGCTGATCTGTCGCAGATCGTGAAGGCGTACGACGTACGCGGGGTCGTCCCGGACCAGTGGGACGAATCGCTCGCGGAGCTCTTCGGGGCGGCCTTCGCGCAGACGACCGGCGCGGACGCGATCGTCGTCGGCCATGACATGCGGCCGTCCTCCCCCGGCCTCTCGCGTGCCTTCGCGCGCGGGGCGGCGGCACGCGGCGTCGACGTCACGGAGATCGGCCTGTGCTCGACGGATCAGCTGTACTACGCGTCGGGCGCGTTCGACCTGCCGGGCGCGATGTTCACCGCGTCGCACAACCCGGCGCAGTACAACGGCATCAAGATGTGCCGCGCGGGTGCCGCCCCGGTCGGTCAGGACACCGGTCTCGCCGAGATCCGTGAGCTGGTCGAGCAGTGGCTGGACTCGGGCGCGCCGGGGCCGGTGGAGACGCCCGGGACGATCACCCGGCGGGACACGCTGGAGGACTACGCGGCGTACCTGCGCTCCTTGGTGGACCTGACCTCCATCCGCCGCCTGAAGGTCGTCGTCGACGCGGGCAACGGCATGGGCGGCCACACCGTGCCGACCGTCTTCGCCGGGCTGCCGATCGACCTTGTCCCGATGTACTTCGAGCTGGACGGCACCTTCCCCAACCACGAGGCCAACCCGCTCGACCCGGCGAACATCGTCGACCTCCAGGAGCGGGTGCGCCAGGAGCAGGCGGACATCGGTATCGCCTTCGACGGAGACGCCGACCGCTGCTTCGTCGTCGACGAGCACGGCGACCCGGTCTCGCCGTCCGCCATCACGGCACTGGTCGCTGCCCGCGAGCTCGGCAAGCATGGCGGCAAGGGCATGATCATCCACAACCTGATCACCTCGTGGTCGGCACCCGAGGTCGTACGGGAGCACGGCGGCACGCCGGTGCGCACGCGCGTGGGCCACTCCTTCATCAAGGCCGAGATGGCGCGCACCGGCGCGATCTTCGGCGGGGAGCACTCCGCGCACTACTACTTCAAGGACTTCTGGAACGCCGACACCGGCATGCTGGCCGCCCTCCACGTCCTCGCGGCCCTCGGCGGCCAGAACGGGCCGCTGTCGCGACTCGTCGCCGAATTCGACCGCTATGTGGGCTCCGGCGAGATCAACTCCACGGTCGACGACCAGAAGGCACGCATCGCCGCGGTCAAGGCGGCGTACGAGGGCTTCGAGACCGACGAGCTGGACGGCCTGACCGTCTCGTCCGCCGACTGGTGGTTCAACGTCCGCCCCTCCAACACGGAACCGCTGCTCAGGCTGAACGCGGAGGCGAAGGACGAGGCGGCCATGGCGAAGATCCGGGACGAGGTCCTGGCCATCATCCGGGGCTGACAAACCCCCTCGCCGACGTCCCCCTCCCGCCTGGGGAGGGGGACGGGACCTTGATCAACTCCCGCACGTCGGCCCTCACAGCGGTAATCTGACCAGGCCAAGTGCATCCGCCCGAAGGGACCTTTCATGCCGCTCGAAGCCGGCCTCCTGGAGATTCTCGCCTGCCCGGCGTGCCACGCCCCCCTCAAGGAGGCGGAGAGCGAGCTGGTCTGCACCGGTCAGGACTGCGGCCTCGCCTACCCCGTCCGGGACGGCATCCCGGTCCTGCTCGTGGATGAGGCCCGCCGCCCCGCGTAACGGCCCGGCGATCGGAGGCTGCCGCCCATGCTCGACGAATCGCTGCTCGACGACCCCGAGGCGCTCGCGCGCGCCGACCGCCGTGCGCTGCTGCGTGGCGCCGCCGAGGCAGGCGCCAGGGTCCGCTCCGCCGTGCGGCACGCCGCCGAGGCCGGGGTCAACGAGCTCAAACCCGACGGACGCCCCCGCGCCGTCCTCATGGCGGGCCCCGGCACCGCCTCCGTGGGCGTCGCCGAACTGCTCGGCACACTCGCCGGTGCCGCCTGCCCGGTCACCCGCATCCATCCGACCGGTGTCGCACCGGCCGCGGGGGCCCTGCGCTGGGAGCTGCCCGGCTGGGCGGGACCCGTGGACCTGCTGCTGATCGCCACCCCCGACGGCTCCGAACCAGGGCTGTCGATCCTGGTCGAGCAGGCCTACCGCCGCGGCTGCACCGTCGTGGCCGTGGCCCCTGCCCGCGCCCCGATCACGGACGCGGTGGTCGGCGCCCATGGCTTGTTCGTCCCCATGGCGACCGCCCCCTACGAGCAGGACGAACCCCTCACCGCATCCGCCCCCGGCGTCCTGTGGGCCTTGCTCACCCCGCTGCTCGCCCTCCTGGACCGCACCGGGCTGCTCTCCGCCCCGTCCGACGTCCTGGAGAAGGTCGCGAGCCGTCTCGACCAGGTCGCCGAACGCTGCGGCCCGGCCATCGCCACCTACAGCAACCCCGCCAAGACCCTCGCCGCCGAGCTGGCCGAGTCCCTTCCCGTGATCTGGACCGAGGGCGTCTCCGCCGAGCCGGCCGGCCGCCGGTTCGCCGCCGCGCTCGCCGAGCTGGCCGGCCGGCCCGCGCTCACCGCGCAGCTGCCCGAGGCGCTCGCCTCGCACAGTGTTCTGCTCTCCGGGCCCCTCGCCGCCGGCGCCGACCCCGACGACTTCTTCCGCGACCGTGTCGAGGAGGCACAGGCCCTCCATGCGCGCGTGGTGCTTCTGCGTGACCGCCCGATCGGTGGTCTGAGCTCGGCCCCCGCCGCCCGCGATCTGGCCCTCAGCCACGACACGGCGATCAGCGAACTCGAACCGGAGGACGGCGACGAACTGGAGACCCTCGCGGAGCTGATCGCCATCACAGATTTCGCCGCTGTTTACGTGGCGCTCGCTTCGGGGGCCTGACCTTGGCTCGCAGTATCTGACAGCACGCACCGGCCGACGCCCGACGGCGCCGACCGCAGCGTACGTATGGAGAAAGACACCCACCACATGGATCGCCTCGAGAACACCGTCCGCCCCTACGCCTGGGGCTCGACCACCGCCATCCCCGCGCTCCTCGGCGTGGAGCCGACCGGTGAGCCCCAGGCGGAGATGTGGATGGGCGCCCACCCGGGCGCACCCTCGCGCACCCCGCGCGGCCCGCTCAACGAGGTGATCGACAAGGCGCCGGAGGAGGAGCTGGGCGAGCGGACGGTCGCCAAGTTCGGGCCCCGGCTGCCCTTCCTGCTGAAGATCCTCGCCGCCGGTGCTCCCCTCTCCCTCCAGGTGCACCCCAACCTGGAGCAGGCGAAGGAGGGCTATGCGGACGAGGAGCGCCGCGGTATCCCGGTCGACGCGCCCCACCGCAACTACAAGGACGCCAACCACAAGCCGGAACTGATCTGCGCCCTCACCGAGTTCGACGGTCTGTGCGGCTTCCGTACGCCCGATGACGCCGCCGAACTGCTCGCCGGCCTCGAGGTCGACTCCCTCAAGCCATACGTCGACCTGCTGCGCACCCACCCGGAGGAGGCCGCCCTGCGCGAGGTCCTCACCGCAGTGCTGAGCGCCGACCCCGACGACATGGCCCACACGGTCGGCGAGGCCGCGGCCGCCTGCGCCCGCCTGGGCGGCGCCTACGCCCCGTACGCCGACATCGCCCATCACTACCCCGGCGACCCGGGCGTGATCGCGGCCATGCTGCTCAACTACGTCCAGCTTCAGCCCGGCGAGGCTCTCTTCCTGGGCGCGGGCGTCCCGCACGCCTACCTGAACGGCCTCGGCGTCGAGATCATGGCCAACTCCGACAACGTCCTGCGCTGCGGACTGACCCCCAAGCACGTCGACGTCCCGGAGCTGCTCCGGATCGTCCGCTTCGAGGCCGGCGACCCCGGTGTCCTGCGCCCGGAGGCGTCCTCGGACGGCGAGGAGGTCTACGAGACCCCCATCGACGAGTTCCGCCTCTCCCGGTACGTCCTCGCCGAGGGCGCCGCCCCGCGCGACCTCACGCGCGCCACCCCCCAGATCCTGCTGTGCACGGCGGGTTCCGTACGGGCCGGGGAGCAGCTGCTGGCACCCGGCGAGTCGGTCTTCGTACCGGCGGGTGAGAAGGCCGAGGTGGCCGGGGCCGGCACCGTCTTCCGGGCCACAGTCGTAGCCTGACCCGAACGCCGTACATGGTCATGCTGTCGGTCCGGCGCAACGCCGCCGGACCCGGCTGCAACAATGACCCATCGGCAAAGGACGGGTAAAGCCCTGGACGGAGTACGCCGGCAGGCGCATCCAGGGCGGGACGCTACGAAGGGACAACGCGAACACATGAGCGCGTCAGGCGGCACCAGGGCGATCGTCGCGGCACTCGGAGCCAATCTCGCGATCGCGGCATCCAAGTTCGTGGCGTTCGCCTTCAGCGGCTCCTCCTCGATGCTCGCCGAGGGCGTCCACTCGCTCGCCGACTCCGGCAACCAGTTCCTGCTGCTGATCGGCGGCAAGCGCGCCCAGCGCGACGCGACCCCGCAGCACCCCTTCGGCTACGGGCGCGAGCGCTTCATCTACGCCTTCCTCGTCTCGATCGTCCTCTTCTCGGTCGGCGGCATGTTCGCCATCTACGAGGGCTTCGAGAAGATCAGCCACCCGCACGAGGTCGAGAACTGGTACTGGCCCGTGGGCGTGCTCGTCTTCGCGATCCTGGCCGAGGGCTTCTCCTTCCGCACGGCCATCAAAGAGTCCAACGGCCTGCGCGGCTCGCTGTCCTGGGCGCAGTTCATCCGCCGGGCCAAGGCGCCCGAACTGCCGGTCGTCCTCCTGGAGGACTTCGGCGCCCTCATCGGTCTCGTCCTCGCCCTCGGCGGGGTCGGCCTCGCGCTGCTCACCGGCGACGGCGTCTGGGACGGCATCGGCACCATCTGCATCGGTGTCCTCCTCGTGCTGATCGCCCTCGTCCTCGCCGCCGAGACCAAGTCCCTGCTGCTCGGCGAGGCCGCGGGCCCCGAAGTGGTCAGGAAGATCGAGGCCGCGATCGTGGACGGCGACACGGTGCCTCGCATCATCCACATGCGCACGCTCCACCTCGGCCCCGAGGAGTTGCTGGTCGCCGCCAAGATCGCGGTCCGGCACGACGACACGGCCACACAGGTTGCCGCCGCGATCGACGCCGCCGAGGCCCGCGTCCGGGCCGCCGTCCCGATCGCCCGTGTCATCTACCTTGAACCGGACATCTACAGCGAGGCGGAAGCGGCCAAGGGCCCGGACCCCGAGGCGACCCCCGGCGGGCCCGCCCAGGTGCCCGGCCACTGAGCCCGCGGCCGGCCCCCGGATCCCGCGTGGCACAGTCCCGGGCACCGGCCGAAAGCAGTCCGCAGGCAACCGGACTCCTCCGAGGCGGACTGGGGTACGCGGGGCCGCCCGGTGTAGCTTGGAAGCCGAGCCAGACGTCGCTGCTGATGGCGGTCGGGCGGTCCCACGATGGACCGGCCGAGGGAGAGAGGGCCTCCGACGACTGCGCTGCGCGTACGCGGGCATTCCTGTGTCCTCTTCCGGGCACCCTTGTGTCCGCCGCCGCGCAGACCAGCCGTACCCACCTCGCCCCAACCCCGAGGAGCAGCACGCAATGACGACTGTCGACAACCGACAGGACTTCAAGGTCGCCGACCTCTCGCTGGCCGAATTCGGCCGCAAGGAGATCACCCTCGCCGAGCACGAGATGCCCGGTCTGATGTCGATCCGCAAGGAGTACGCCGAGGCACAGCCGCTGGCCGGCGCCCGCGTCACCGGCTCCCTGCACATGACCGTCCAGACCGCCGTGCTCATCGAGACGCTGGTGGCCCTGGGCGCCCAGGTCCGCTGGGCCTCCTGCAACATCTTCTCCACGCAGGACCACGCGGCCGCCGCCATCGCCGTCGGCCCCAACGGCACCCCCGAAAACCCCCAGGGCATCCCTGTCTTCGCCTGGAAGGGCGAGACCCTGGAGGAGTACTGGTGGTGCACGGAGCAGGCGCTGACCTGGTCGGACAGCCCCACCGGCGGCCCGAACATGATCCTCGACGACGGCGGTGACGCCACCCTCCTCGTCCACAAGGGCGTCGAGTACGAGAAGGACGGCAAGGTCCCGGCCATCGAGACCGCCGAGTCGGACGAGCACCGCGTCATCCTCCAGCTGCTCCACCGCACCCTGGGCGAGAACCCCCAGAAGTGGACCCAGCTGGCGTCCGAGATCCGCGGTGTGACCGAGGAGACCACGACCGGCGTTCACCGCCTGTACGAGATGCAGCGCGACGGTGTCCTCCTGTTCCCGGCGATCAACGTCAACGACGCCGTCACCAAGTCGAAGTTCGACAACAAGTACGGCTGCCGCCACTCCCTGATCGACGGCATCAACCGCGCCACCGACGTCCTCATCGGCGGCAAGACCGCCGTCGTCTGCGGCTACGGCGACGTGGGCAAGGGCTGCGCGGAGTCCCTGCGCGGACAGGGCGCCCGCGTGATCGTCACCGAGATCGACCCGATCTGCGCGCTGCAGGCGGCCATGGACGGCTACCAGGTCACGACCCTCGACGAGGTCATCGACAAGGCCGACATCTTCATCACCACGACCGGCAACAAGGACATCATCATGGCCACGGACATGGCCAAGATGAAGCACCAGGCGATCGTCGGCAACATCGGCCACTTCGACAACGAGATCGACATGGCCGGCCTGGCCAAGGTCCCCGGCATCGTCAAGGACGAGGTCAAGCCGCAGGTCCACACCTGGACCTTCCCCGACGGCAAGAAGATCATCGTCCTCTCCGAGGGCCGTCTGCTGAACCTGGGCAACGCCACCGGTCACCCGTCGTTCGTGATGTCCAACTCCTTCGCGGACCAGACGCTGGCCCAGATCGAGCTGTTCACCAAGCCCGACGCGTACCCGACCGGTGTGTACACGCTGCCCAAGCACCTGGACGAGAAGGTCGCCCGCCTCCACCTGGACGCGCTCGGCGTGAAGCTCACCCAGCTCCGCCCCGAGCAGGCCGCGTACATCGGCGTCGACGTCGAGGGCCCGTACAAGTCCGACCACTACCGCTACTGATCACCTAAGGCACCGGGTCGCGCGTACACCGCAGGCTGTCGGCGTACGCGCGCCCGTCGCTCACGACGTGGCGAGCGCGTCCGTGCACTGACGCGCACCTCAGAACAGTTCCGAGGCAGGCCCCCGCACCCCCGTGCCGGGGGCCTGCCCCGTTCGGCCAGGCCAGGCAGACTGGCCCGACCAGCCCGTCACGACCCAGGACCCCCATGCCCCGCGGCCGATATTCGCTTCATGACCCGCACGACCACACCTCCCTCGGCGAAGAACACTTCCAGTGCGCGCCCGGCCCCTCCGGCTGGCGCTATGTCTCGCAGCTGACCACCCCGTCCGGCGACCAGGCCGGCTCCGTCGATCTGGCCCTCGACGAACTCGGCCGCCCCATCCGCCTGGAACTCCACGCCGGAGGCTGGCAGGTGCGGGGTGCCGCCCTCGACGGCGTCACCTGGGTCCGCACCGACCCCACCGGCACCCATGCCACCGAAGGCAATGTCCGCGCTCACGCCTTCACCGGCACGTCCCCGGCCTTCCTTGTCGCCACCGCCCGGCTGCTGCGCCTCACCCCTTCTTCTTCCTCCGCGACGCGCGTACGCCTCGTCGCCTTCACCGATCCGGTCCTCGCCCCCCGCACCGTGGACCAGTCCTGGGCCCTGATCGAAAGAGAAGCACACGCCACTGACAACGCCCCCCTGATCGTGGACGCATACCAGGTCACGGACCTGGATACAGGGGAGCTGCACACCGTCCACATCTCCGGGGACGTGGTGCTCGCGGCACCCGGCATCGAGCTCGAGGACCTCGAGTCACCGCCTTCGGCGTTCTCGTGACAGGCGTTCTCGCGAGACGAGCGATGGCCAGGCGGGTACCGGACGGGCCGGCGAGGTCCGTAATGAAGTGACGAGACCGCCGACGGACGCGCACCCACCGTGCCCGGGCCCGTCGAGGAGCCGGCCGCGTGCGGCTACGCGGGCGGTACGAACCCGGTGGCAGGCTGATCCGCCGACTCCGCCCGCGGCGTCGCGGGAGTCACCGGCTGCCGGTCCTGTGGGGCTGCGGGCGCCTGCGGCTGAGGCCACGCGGAGGCATACGGCTGAAGGGGAGCAGACGTCGCAGCCCGGCTGTCCACGTCGTTCGGGACCGGAGCCCGCCACGGGCTTGCTCCGCCCGCCGCCAGGGGAGCCTGCTGGGGCGCCGCGGCGTACCCGCCTGGTGTGCTGCCCGCTCCAGGGCCCACCCCTGCGCTCCCGCCCTCCCCCCAGCCGCCGAACGCCCGCCGCGCCTCCCGCGCCTGCCGTTCCTGCAGCACCGCCGCCAGATACGCGGCCGGTGGAATCCCATACGGCGCCGGCGCTCCGGTGCGCGCTGCGACATCCGAGGCAAGACGTTCCGCCATCGCCTGGCCCACCCGCGGATCCAGCTGCTGCATCCGCGTCAGGTACTGCCGAACAGCCAGCCACAACCCGTCCGGGACCACCGAGAGATCCAGCTGGGAGAACCGCCCGGCAAGCCAGGGCGGCGGCGGAGGCACGAAGCCCGTACGTTCTGCGGGCACCCGTTCCCGTACGACCAGCGTGCCCGCGAAGACGTCACCGAGCCGCCGGCCTCGCGCGGACACGAGCGAGGCGATGCACGCCACGACGCCGAAGGTCATCAGGATCTCGATCGCACCGATCGCGCCCCGTACCAACGCGTGACGGAACCGGATCGGCCCCCCATCGTCGCGCACCACGCGCAGCCCGCAGGCCAGCTTGCCCAGCGAACGACCGCGGCTGAGGGTCTCCACGGCTATGGGTCCGCCGATCAGGACCAGGACGAAGGTCGCCCTCGACACCGCGACCTGCGCGGCTTCGTCCAGCCCGGACGTGGCGGCCACCAGTGCGATCTTCACGATGAGATACGCCGCCATGGCCACGGCCAGATCGAGCAACACCGCCAGCGCACGGCTCGGCAGCTTCGCGGGGCGCAACTCCAGCGCCACCGCCTCGCCCGTCACTAGCTCACTCACGCCAGCCGTCCTTCCCCTGGTACTCCCCGAGGTACGCCAGTCTGCCAAGCTGAGGGGCACATCGCGCCGCGGTACGACAAGCTGACACGCAGTACGAGAGGACGAGGAGCAGCCCATCTCATGGACCTCGACGTGTTCGTGTCCACCCATCGCGCCGAGTGGGACCGTCTCGACGCTCTCCTGCGCCGCCGGCGCAGCCTCACCGGAGCCGAGGCGGACGAGCTCGTCGCCCTCTACCAGCGCACCGCCACCCACCTCTCCGTCATCCAGTCCAGCGCACCGGATCCCCAGCTGACAGGTCGGCTCAGTCAACTGGTGGCACGCGCGCGCAGTGCCGTGACAGGTACGCGCCGGGCCTCGTGGCGCGATGTCACACAGTTCCTCGGATACGGCTTTCCCGCCGCGGTCTACCGCTCGCGCCGCTGGTGGATACCCACCGCTCTGCTCTCAACGGTGATCGCAGCACTCCTGGGGTGGTGGATAGGCACCCACCCGGAGGTCCAGGCCTCCATCGCGGCACCCAGCGAGCTGCGCAGCCTGACCCGCCCCGGTGGCGAGTACGAGACGTACTACTCCAGCCATCCCGCCGCCGCGTTCGCCGCCCAGGTGTGGACGAACAACGCCCAGGCCGCCGCGCTGTGCCTGGCCCTCGGCGTCTTTCTGGGCCTCCCCGTCCTCGTGATCCTCTTCGAGAACATGCTCAACCTCGGGGTGGGTGCCGGACTGATGTCGTCAGCGGGCCGCCTCGACACGTTCCTCGGTCTGGTGCTCCCCCATGGCCTCCTGGAACTGACCGCGGTCTTCGTGGCCGCCGGCACCGGACTGCGACTGGGCTGGACCCTCATCGACCCGGGTCCTCGCACTCGTCGCAGCGCCCTTGCCGAGGAGGGCCGGGCCGCACTCGGGGTGGCGATCGGCCTCGCCCTGGTTCTGTTCGTGTCCGGGGCCATCGAGGGCTTCGTGACGCCCTCCGGCCTCCCGACTTGGGCTCGCATAGGTATAGGCGTCGTCGCCGAGCTGGCCTTCCTCACGTACGTGTACGTGCTGGGCGGACGTGCGGTCCGGGCCGGCGACACCGGTGACCTGGGTGCGGACGAGCGCAGCGCAAGCGTGCCGATGGCGGCGTGAGCTGACCGGCACCCTGTCGGCTCCTGCTCGATGTGCGTTTCCCCGTGTTGGCCTGCTAGTCTCCTCTTCGCCCCACAAGAGCCGTTGACACGGGTCGAGCGGGGAGGTAGATTTGAACAGTTGCCTAGAGGTGGACCCATCCACCAGCAACAGTGAGCGTCTAGTCGCTTCCGGAGCGCAGCTTCCGAGAAGCCCCCCGTTGAATCAGAAATGGACCGCCGGTCATCGGCTCCGAAAACTCTGATAAAGTCGGGGTCGCCGGAAAGGGAAACGCGAAAGCGAAAACCTGGAAAGCAACCGAGGAAATCGGATCGAGAAAAAGATCTGATAGAGTCGGAAACACCGAAGGGAAGCGCCCGGAGGAAAGCCCGAGAGGGTGAGTACGAAGGAAGCGTCCGTTCCTTGA